>CANCGX010000005.1 GCA_947377725.1 Actinomycetota bacterium | reverse complement strand
GAAGTCTATCCCCTGGGAATGATTCTCCATGCTTCGGTTGTTACCATCACCATGAGGAAAAGAGCGTTTCCCGGTTTTGAAAAGGTTCTACAACGAAAGGTTGGGAATGAGTAATTTCGGATTTGGGCCTGGAGATTTTCTTAATGCCGCTCGGGGTGGGAATTTCAACAATAAAGAACTCATAACCCTTGAAGCCCTCCGCGAAAGCTCACGCACATTTATTGCTCCGCACGAAATTCTTCCAGTCGGTGCGACTGATTTGTCACGCATGAAGGAAGCTTTGGATATCGCAGAACTCTGGCTCAATGACGCAACAGTTTTTCCATCAACAAATTCAAGCAATGATGTTGCATGGTCCAGGAGAGAATGGCTGGATAATTCATTATCTGGATGGCAAAAAATGGTTGAACCGCTTGCAGAAGGAATGGCTACTGCGCTTTCAACAGTTCTCACAGAGATGACACAGCAACTAGGCGGATCTTCTCCTGAAGGCATGGATGAAGAGAACTCAAATGAAGTTCGCGATGCAATAGCTGAAAATCTTGGTCTCCCCCAAGGATTCCCAATGGGCGGTTTTAGCGTGGAAGCAATCGCTCCCATAATGCGAACATTTATGGGATCTCTCGTAGCAACACAACTGGGCCTTTCTGTTGGTGGTCTTGCACTAAAAATTACTGGCTCCCACGACGTATCTCTTCCTTTATTCTCTAAGCCAGGCACGCACTTAATCCCTCAAAACGTTAACGAGTGGGCAAAAGATTTAGATATAGAAGAGCGTGAAATAACCTATTTCCTAGCTCTTCGCGAAGCTGCTGCAGCAAGGTTATTTGCACACACTCCATGGCTTGCACAATATATTCAGGATTGCATGACGCAATACGGCAAAGGTATTCGCATCGATATCGAAAGTATTCAACGTCAAGCCGAAGATGCAATGTCCTCGGGAGAATTAGACATTACCAATCCAGATTCAATAAATATTGCAATCAATCAAGGCATGTTCATGCCAGAGACAACACAGCAACAATCGGCTGCCCTAGAAAAACTTGAAATGGGATTGGCACTTATCGAAGGATGGGTAGATCACGTTGTAACATTGGCAGCAAAAGATCGGCTTCCTTCATTTGCCGCTTTGCAAGAAATGCAACGTCGAAATAGAGCCACAAACTCTCCTGCGCAGCAACTTTTCGCTTCCCTATTAGGGCTTGAGGTGTCACCTCGGAAAGCTCGCGAGTGTTCAATTTTCTGGGGAGAGCTTGTCGCGCTCGCAGCCAATACCGTTACAGAGGAATCAGATCTGATTGCAGAAGGAATCGCGATACGAGATCATCGCTGGGAAGATTCGGCGTTACTTCCCACATTAAAGGATCTTGCTGATCCGGAAGGTTTCATCCGCAGCACGACAGTGCCCGATGATCTTTCAGGTTTGCTTTAACTTTCAACTAGTTTCAATCTGTATCGGCTCTCAGCCCAATAAAAAGCGAAGTCCCCGGGCGCACGATTCTTTATTTGCCTTCCCCTTGCAAATAATGAACGGTTATCCGAGGACTTCGTGTGCACAACTTACGAGAAGTGCGATTGAGAATCAAATGAGAACGGCTCTGAAAACGTAAAACTTTAAAAAGATAATACGAATCCTTCGTGTTGAAGCCGCTATGTCGTTGCAATACCTTCGGATGGGATTTACCGTTCTCACCTAGTAGACAACAAGCTAGTGGATCACAAATGTGATTGTGGCAGGAGTCGCGAAGCCTAGTAGAGCGATGCCTGTTGATAAACTTGTGGAGAAGACGGGGATAACTCACGGTGTCGGTGGATAACCCAATTGATAACAGCAGCACATCAATTCACAGAGATCCCGACAAATATATTCAAGAGTTAATTTTCGGAGATATCTTCGAGGGTGTGGGAGAAAAGGTAGAGCAGAGGCGTAAACGTCAGATCTCAGGGCGTTCAACCCTTAAAGCCGTCCCAACCAGGAGCTCGCTTCCTGAACTGCCTGCACACCTGCCTGAATTTCGAGTCATCCGCAGTTCTCGACGAAAGCGTGGGATCTCGGCAATCCGCCAAAACGGAGTCATTGAAATCCATATCCCCGAAAGAATGACCCGTAAGCAGGAACGCGAAATCATCCCCGAGATGATTGGAGCGGTCCTTCGCCGCGAGGCCAGGCTTAAGCGCGGAAATGAAGTCCTTGAGAAGATGGCACTTGAGCTTCTCGCCCAATACTTGCCAGATTTTCATGAGCGACCCGCTTCAATCACATGGCGTTCCATGCGCGAGCGCTGGGGTTCATGCACGACTGTTGATCGGACCATCCGCATATCAGACCGCCTCAACGGCGCCCCTGAGTACGTTCTGGCCTGCGTTCTCTTCCATGAATTGATTCACCTACGCGTAGCTGACCATAGCGAGGCCTTCTACGCCCAGTTAAATCGATTTCCTGACTTAGAGCGGGCCGAAGCCTGGTTGGAGGGCTTTGAGGCCGGAATTCAGCTCCAGCCCGAGTCCCCTCTGCTCGACGCGCCGACGGATTAAATCCACAAATAAGCGCGAATATCCCCCGCTCAGGCGTGATGGGGCTGTAATCTCTATGCATACGCACGCTCAGGTCGGGAGGCTCCCGGCCATTGCCTTACTCCAAACGGAGGGGCGTCGAACACGACAAGGGCGTCGCGGTGATTGGAGGAGCAATATGGCTGAGGAATATAAGGGTGAGGCTTACTGCGTAAAGTGCAAAGAGAAGCGTGCCTTTGAAGGACACGTCAAGGTCTCAGATTCCGGTCGCCGCATGGCACAGGGAATTTGTCCAGTATGCGGAACAAAAGTAAACCGCATCTTGGGTAAGGCATAAAACTTAGACTCAAAAAGTCTTTAGCAAGCGCAGGCCGCAAAATTTGGGCCTCGAATAATTAAAGAACCGCAATTTCAACGTTGTGAAATCGAAAGAGATCCAATGGTGAAGTTGCGGTTTTTTTATTCTCCTTGCAGTGAAGCAAGAGCTGTGAAATCCCCAGCTTTACTCTCTCGTTAAACAATCGCTCCACAACCGAAGCAGACTCCGGCTCGTGAATCCATCCCCACAGATACTTTCGTTTCAACCTTCCTCGACTCCTGCCACATCGATCAGTTTTGGTGACCTTTATCCCGCTCTCAAGTCTGGTTTACTCGTTATCTCTCTCAATGAAAGTGAATTCTATGTTGGAGAGGAGACTGAAGGGCTTTACATGCCTTCCGCTCCATACTTGCCACTCATTCGCGCATGCGATGGTTCTTTAACGATATCAGAGCTCGCGATTCGCTGTGATCTATCGTGTGATCAGATTGAAAACTTCGTGCGCGAACTTATGAGTCACAACTTCATCGAACTTCGTCGCGAGGTGGCCAAGAGCCCAAATCTCAATCTTTTGCAGAATAACTTCTTGGAGCGTCTCGCCCCTGAGCGTGGACTGTATACATGGCGCAATGGTGTGAGCGATGGTGGTTTTAACGAGATCTCTACGCGCAAACCATTCGCGATAGCCATACTAAGCGAGAACAAACTTGCTCGTTTCCTTCTCGCAAATTTACACGCGAGTGGATTTAGCCAAACACGTATTAGTGCTCCGGCATCAGATTCCCAACGTCCCTCACGGCGCGTATCAGCCACAGATGTATGCGGAATATTCATTGATGCATTAGATATAGGAAAAAAGATCACAGAGATTCATCAAGAGATTGCCCGAAAGGCTCGTTGGGGCAAAATAGAAAGCATAGAAAGCATGGAAAGTGCCAACCAGGCGGAGATAGCCCATGCACAGCTCGCAATTACAACTGGAATTTCATCACCTGCAGTTGTCCAAAACTGGTTGAGCGAAGGGGTTCCACACCTTCAGATTTCACAACCTACTGCCCATACGCTCGAAATAGGGCCTTTAGTACTTCCCGGAGCCAATCACGGTGCATGTCTGAACTGCGTCAATCTTCATCGACAAGATCATCTTCCACCTTTCATGCGCCACGCTAGAGATTCGCGAGAATTCCGCGAGAAAAAAATAGAGATCACAACATCATCAGCTTCCTTTGCTGCAGGCGTGATTACCTCGTACATCTGCGAGTTTGCGATTGATCGCACCTCCTCACTTCTCAATCACTCGCTGACAGTCAATCTCCTTGCACCTCTTGAAGACGTGCGTCATCACTATTGGAACATCCATCCAGAATGTGGATGTTCCTCAAGCAACGCGCTCGTTTAAGAATTCACTCTCTGGGGCTGCACGTAAACGTGGCCGACCAACACCACGCTTTTGCGCGACAACTCGTCCATCGTCAAATAGTTGACCGCCCCATACTCCGCACGGTTCTGAACGCGAAAGAGCTCCTTCTAAACAGGCCATCATCATCGGACAAGCGTTACACGCACTTTTAGCACGCGCGATAGTTTCGAGATCTTCTGCGAAAAACATCTCAGGATCGGCGTTGTGGCAAGGAAGATCTACTGCTTCTGCATCGCCTTCACGCGAGGTCACCTCTCGGAGACCAATCATCGAGTTGGTAGAACTACTTTCCAAACTGCTATCAGCCCAACCTGGGACTAATAGCTCACTCAGGAGAACTCCCATGTGCCTTACTTCCTTTCTCGTTCTGTGATTTTTTTGATTTCCATGTAGAAATGAAAAAGGACCGCCATCCGTTTGGATGAGCGGCCCTGGTGTGGACTTTTATCGGTTTAGCCGATAATCCCCCAGGTTCCGCTCTTCGCATACTTATGATTTGCGAAGGAAGCTGTAAACGCATAGGCGTTAGCTGCGGTTGTTGTTGTGGCATGCCAGAGTGACGCAGGTGTTGCTGCGTTTAATTGTGAAGATGTAACAAGCGTTGAATCCAACATTTGCTACTCCCTTCCTAATTTCTCTGAAATCTTCACAGATTTTTCTGTGAAGTGCCTTCAATTGCCTTGAATTGGTAAGGGTACGGGGCGAGAGTTCAGTGGCGCAACTTAATTAATTCGCATGACCTGGGATTAAATGGAAGCAAGAAATTGGCTTGGTTTAGCCACATAACTCAGGTGAACCTGCTTCTTTGCACGCGTAAGACCCACGTAAAAGAGTCTCCGTTCCTCTTCGACCTCAGCCGAACCGCGGATGGTTGAAAGAGGCAAAGTTCCATCATTCACTCCCACTAAGAATACGTGGTCCCATTCCAACCCCTTGGCAGCGTGGAGAGTAGAGAGCACAACTCCAGGCAAGGTCGGTGGATTGTTCTGCTCTGCCCGATCTTCCAGCTCGCGGAGAAATTGGCGCAGAGTTGTCGTTCCATTTGATTTCAATTCTGAAGCTAAGTTGAGAAAGGCAAATACATAATCAGCTTTTCCAAAAGGCGTGAGCACAGATTCTAAATCTCGATACCAATCATCGGATGGCAATACGGATGCTTGCCGAATCACTTTCATAGCATCCCGGACATCGACTCGCTCAAAGAATCTATCGGCGCTCTTCACTTGCGAAGGGATTCCACGCTTCGCAAGCTCGTTTTCAAAAACATCTAACTGCGAATTTGTGCGTGCCAAGATAGCAAGTTCCAAATTCTGATCTTTTGCGTGCAACTCCCCTAGATATTCAACAACGGCACGCGCCTCATCAAAAGTTGATTTGTACTCATTAAGCGTAAATGGTTCACCAGATTCGTTCATTGATACGAGCTCGTGGTGATCCTTGTCTTGATGTTCTCCAGCTTGGCGCAGAACCTTGTTTGCTGCTCGAATAATTTCTGGTGTCGAGCGATAGCCACGGCTTAAGCGAACAACTTTTGCTTCAGGAAACCTCTTCGTGAATGAGAGTAGAAATGTTGATGTGGCACCAGCAAAAGAATAAATAGTCTGAGCTGAATCTCCCACGACGCATATTTCATCTCGATTACCGAGCCATAGATTTAGAAGTCTTTGCTGAAGCGGCGATACATCTTGATATTCGTCCACAGTGAAATACCTATATTGATCGCGCACGCGCTCACGGACAGCTCGATCTTCTTCCATCATCCCAACCGTAAGAAGTAGAACATCTTCAAAGTCGATAACTCTTTCCTGCTTCTTGGTTGCTTCATACTGTTCGTAAACTTTGGCAACCTCAAATAAATTTTCGTTATTACTTTTGCCGTTCGCACCGATCTGCATCAGAGTTCTAGAAGCTGCTACTGCTTCATCAACGTAGAAGTGTGGGGCAATTTCCATCGACTTTGCCCATTCAATTTCTGACGATATTTCCCGAAGAGTTTGAGCTCCTTGAGTTAGGTATGTATCTGTGGCATTGATGGAAGCGGCAAGTAACGGTGCTTTTGTCGTTAAAAGACGCGGAAATTGTCCACCAAGAGAGTGAGGCCAGAAGAACATGAGCTGGCGAAGAGCTGCGGAGTGAAATGTTCTGGCAGATGCATTGGGAACACCCAGTTGACGAAGTCGCGCGCGCATCTCTCCTGCTGCTCGAGCTGTAAAAGTAAGAGCTAAAGTTTTTGTTGGATCAGCGACTCCCGAAGCTACAGCATATGCAATGCGATGAGTGATGACGCGAGTCTTTCCCGTGCCTGCACCAGCAATTACACATACAGGGCCACGTATCGCGGTTACCGCTTCTCGCTGCTCAGCATCGAGCCCGACAAGAATTTCCTCAGCATTAAGCGCCATGGCTTAACGCCAACTCTCAGGACTATCAAGACGCGGGCGATCCACACCATCAGCTAGATACCAAGCATCAATCATCGCGCGTGCAACAGAAAGAGGTGGTGGGAGTAGCAGTGTTTCTGCTTTCAATTCCGCCACAATCGAGTCACGATCAAGCCACTTGATTTCAACAATCTCTTCACCATCAGGTTTTGCGCTCTCAGGATTTTCAATGATGGCACTAAATGCGATCATCAATGATGCAGGAAATGGCCAAGGTTGAGAACCGACATATTCGATGGAGTGCACTTTGACGTTTGCTTCCTCTTTTACTTCGCGCACAACAGCGGCTTCAAATGACTCACCTGGCTCGACAAATCCTGCAAAGGTTGAGAACCGGTGTTCCGGCCACACTTGTTGACGACCAAGCAAAATTCGATCGTTACTATCACGAGTCAACACAATGATTGCTGGATCAGTACGTGGGTAGTGTTCCGTTTCGCAGCGCGTGCATTTGCGAACAGAACCACCTTGTGAGGGTTGCGTAACTTCTCCGCACATCGAACATTGAGGATGACGTTTGTGCCAAAGGGCCAGTGATTGTCCATGCACTGCAATACCAATGTGCAGCGCATTGAAATTTGCTTCCCGAAGCAAGTGATAACTTTCCTCGTCGCCGTGAAGTGTTTCCGAATGAAGGAGAAAATAAGGAGTCCCTGACTCATCAAACCCAAGAAAGTATCGCTCTCCATCGCGCACATCTGTAGGCGAGAGGAATATCAGTCCGTTGTGATCCGTTAAGAATTTCTCTCCATTGAAATGAGCAATTTTCCCTTTTGCCCATAAGGAGTCCAGCTCATCCTGGCTAACTCGAAGATGGGCTGCTCGATCCAGGCCACTCTTTGCCAAAGGCAAATTGAGCGGAAAATTGAGCGGCGCGACCATGGGGCGACCCTACTAGACCAAGCTACGCTCAATCTATGAAGGTTATTTCCTGGAACGTTCTGCACGGAATGGCTATCCCTCCGCGCGAGGATGACCATACGGAGCAGGCTCTGGCCCGGCTGGAGCAAGCGGTCAAGCGGTTGGAAGTCGACGTCCTTGGTTTGCAGGAAATTGATCATCAGCAAAAACGCTCCTTTCATATTCATCATGTTCAAGAAGTTGCGCATGCAATGCAGACTCCATACTGGGCTTTTGCACCCACGCTTATTGGCACGCCCGGTGAAAAGTGGGAAGCCATAAAAGATGTAGATTCAAAAATCATTACGCACGCGAAAGGTCACATCAGCGAAAGCGCGTATGGAATTGGTTTGATTTCCACAATTCCCGTCAAGCAATGGCACAGAATTGAATTAGGCCGTTCAAGAATCGGCCTTCCTTTAGCGGTTCCTAGCAAGCGAGGCTTAGGGTTCGCTTACGTAAAGGATGAGCCCCGCATTGCTCTCGTCGCAGAACTTGAAAATGGATTCACGGTAGCTGTAACCCATCTTTCCTTTGTTCCTATTGTGAATTTTCTTCAACTCAAAAAGTTACAGCGTTCCTTAAAAAACCTTCCTGGCACGCCTATCATCATTGGCGATCTCAATCTTCCATGGAACTTGCCCCAGAAAAGCGGTTGGAAATCTCTTGCGCAAAAATTAACGTATCCATCCTGGAGCCCAAAGATTCAATTCGATTACATCATGGCAGAATGGCAAACTGATTCAATTTTTACTTATACAGAAGTGGAAATTCGCGACTTAGGTTTAAGCGATCATCTACCCATTGGCGTTGAAATTACTCTAAAGAAATAGATTGAATCAATTCTTTAATTCCATCTTCATCAAGAATATCTGCTGGTCTTATCGTTTTATTTGACGGTATGTAGTGAAATGCAGCGCTGATATTTTCTAAAGGAATACCGTGTAACTTTGAATAAGCCAATCGATACATTGCTAATTGAATTGCAGCGTCCGCCAGATCTTCTCCGGATTTCTCTCTGCCAGTTTTCCAGTCGACAACTTCATATCTATCTTCCGAAATTCGATAAATGGCATCAATGCGCCCCCGCAGAAGAATTCCTTCAATTACTGTTTCAAAACCTTCTTCAACGCTCAATGGCTGACGCGAACCCCATTCGCTTTCAAGCCATTGGTCTTGCAATTTCCGCAAGGCGGCAGAGCCTTTTTCCTCATTCATATGCTCAATTTCTGAGGAATCTTCATTGCCAAAAATATCATCGTCGAAGAGAACGCTCTTTTCGAAATGCCTCTCTATCCATGTGTGGAACTCTGTACCTTGTCTTGCAACGTGAGGAGTATGCGACGGCATCGGCCTTCGGATATTGAACGCGAGCTCCCCTGGATCTGATTTGAGTTTGATAAGCGTTGAAACCGAAAGCCGCGTGGGCAGATAAACTTCAGAAATCGCGGAATACCTGCGCCTTTCAAGGATGAGCGCTACCGCATCTTTCAAAAGTCCTTCCTCTTCAACCGACGAAGTTGAATAATCTTCGTAGTTCTTAGAATCCGCACTGAGGGCCAATTCTGCTGATGCAAGGATCGATTGCTGCCTCTTTGGAGCAAGTGGCCACGTTGCACTCTTTTTGTTAACAAGATTTGGATTCTCGACAACATCATCGTTTATCTCTGAAATGATTCGTTCAGGGTATCTAGCTGCGACAAATTCTTTCATCCACGTAAAAATCTCGCTCTCCGCATTGGCTCTTTTCCCATCGCCGTACATTGCACTTGTTCCCAGGAGATGAGACTTTGCTCGAGTAAAGGCGACATATGCCAGCCGAAGCTCTTCTTCTCTCTTCTTTCGCTTCCACCGTGATTCAAATTCTTTGAGTTCTTTACTGGTCGCGGCAAATGTCATTACACTTGGAAAAGCAAAATCGGCAACATCCATCGTGTCTTTGCGGAGTTCTAATTGAATTGATCCAGAATTCTTCAGCCAACTATCTGAGCCCCGACCAGAATTTGGGAAATTCTTCTCATTGAGACCCGGGACTGCAACAGCATCCCACTCTGCGCCTTTAGAGGTGTGAATAGTCAGGATCTGAACAGCGTCATGTGAAACAGTAACTGTTGCTGGTTTCAAGCCACCTTCTTGAGTTTCTGCCACTTCAAGCCAACGTAGGAATGATGAAAGAGTTCCTCCATTTCGCTGGAATGATGCTGCTTCATCTAAGAATGAATCAATATGCCTTCGACCAGTTTGCCAGCCGTCGCGCACGAGAAGTTCGGTATCCAGGCGAAGGAATCGTTCGACCTCTGTGATGATGTCGGTTAAAGACCCTCCCAGAGATCGCCTTAAAGCAGCGAGTTCTAATGAGAATTCCTTCAATCGCTTCTGACCTTCGGATGTAAAGTAGGAACTCTTAGCGTTATCAATCTGGTCGAGTGCTTCAATAATCGAACCTACTGGCAGATCATCTGCTTCCAAAATGTCGACGTTTCCATTTTCAAGTGCGAATTCCAGACTCTTGCCACGCGAATCATTTCCTTCTTTTGCAAGATCTCGCGAGAAGCGGCCTAAACCTGCAAGATCTTTTGGACCAAGCGCCACTCGTGGGCCAACTAGTAGACGCGCTAATGCGGTTCCGTGATCAGGAAAAGTCACCGAGCGCAGTACTGAAATGATGTCTGCAATCTCTGGGATATGGATGAGGCCGCCAAGACCTACAACCTCCGTAGGAATTCCTCTGTACCGAAGTGCATTTTCAATCTCAGCGATATAACTCTTAGTTCGAACCAGAACTGCGCCAGTTGGCCTTGTATCTGCTGGACGGAGTTTGCCAGTTTCATCCATCCATAATTTTTCAAAGAAATCAGCTATACCTTCTGCTTCCTCTTGTCTTGTTACAAAACTACCCGCAAAGACTTCTCCATTTCCGGCATCAGGGCGAAGTGAAAGTTTCTTTACACGTGAGTGCGCACCGGTACCGCGTGAAGCACTAATAGCTTCAGCATGGTGATCAATTATTACGTTTGCGAAATCCAGAACTTCAAGATCATTTCGCCAGGTTGTAAGGAGATTAAACTCAATACATTCCGTACCGCGTTCGGCAAATCTTTTGCCAAAATCTTCAAGAGTTTGCGCGGCCGCTCCACGCCACCCATAAATAGATTGATGTGGGTCCCCTACTGCAGTCACAGAGTGTCCTGAATTTCCAAATAAATTAGAGAGGAATCGAACTTGGCTAAATGATGTGTCTTGGTATTCATCGAGCAACACAACTTTGTATCGAGCGGATTCTCGAACTGCCATCTCTTTGACTTCTTCCGAGAGCGTTGCTGCAAGAGCCATATGGTCATCGAAAGTCAGAGTTCCGTGAGATTTTCTGTAATCGTCCACGTCGCGCACCATTCGAAGGATTGTGATCCGCTCCTTTAAAACTGTAATTGCAGCCCTAACCTCTTTGTTGGACCTTCCCGTAAGGCTTTCAAATTGGGCCAATTTCGCTCGATCGAGCTGCTCTACTTCATTTATCGTGAGATTGTGCTCTGCAATCTGAGATGAGAGAGACATGACGTTTTCAACTATTGTCTTTGGAGAATGCGTGAGTGGAAATTCAATATCGCCCTCACGGGTAACGATGTTGTGAGTCAATTGCCATGCTGCTGCTTCACCGATTGGCTCCACTGACGAATCAATGCCAAGCAGAATTCCATATTCACCCAACGCTCTGCCTGCATACGAGTGATACGTCGAGACTTCAACAGAAATATCCGGGGATTCTCCTGTTTCGCTATCGTTCGGCAAGAGCCCAACTTTTCGTAATTGACGTAATCGCTTTCGAATTCTTTGTGAAAGTTCGCCAGCTGCTTTGCGTGTGAAAGTTAATCCTAAAATTTCACTTGGGGCGACGACTCCATTTGCTACCAGCCACAACACTCGTTGGCTCATTGTTTCTGTCTTACCCGAACCAGCACCAGCGATAATAACTGCAGGGCCCCAATGCTTGGATTCAATAATTGCACGTTGTTCTGCAGTAGGAAGAATTACCTTGCCACTAAGTGACCCCAGCGCTTTGGCAATCTCAACGGAGCTGATTTCTTTAACAAGCAATATCTTTCCATCAACAATTTTTGCATTCTTACTCATCACTCAATCACACTCCTTCCATGCGCTTGCAATGGACATATGATCTTTACCGAACAAGTTCGGCAATTCTTATTTAACGTTGCAGTGAATGTATCAGCGCCCATTCCCTCGGCAGCTCTCTCTATTTCTGAGGCGATTACATCTCGCTCAACCGTTGGTTGTGTTCGAAGCGCAGCATCGACTCGGTCGCCTCCGACAAATAGAAGCTCTGCTCCCCCAGACTTTTCAATCTCAGATAGATGTTTAAAGCCACCGTCCATGATTGCTAGTTGGTACGCTGCCAACTGTTTGTGTTCCAGGGCATCGTTTTCAGAAATTGCAGTCTTTCCCGTTTTGAGATCCACAACGTGAAGCGTCTGGCCATCACTTTCTAGTCGATCTACACTTCCACTAAGAATGGCTCGTCCAATTTCTATTTTGAAGGACTCTTCCACAGCGACGATTTCACGCGTGTTAAGGCGGTGCCATTCAAAGAATCGCTCCAACATATCTCGCGCTTTACCCAGCTGAACATCCTTAAACCAACCAACGTTTTGATCAACAATTGACCACGACTGAGTTAATTTTTCAATTGCTCCCTCCAACGTGAGCGAGGCATCATCTGCTGCCATTCGGGCAAGTGCGTGAATTGCAGTTCCAAGAAGTTGGGCAGTTGAATCTCCATCTTTCGCCCCGTTTTTCTCCAAAAACCACTTGAGACCGCAATCCTCAAAACTTTGCAATCCGCTCGGCGATACGAAGACGGATTGATCTGAAGGAACAACAGGAAGGTCGCTACTGAGTGCTTTAGCTCCAAGCCACGTTGAAGGATTGGCTGCAGCAAAGCCTTCAGAAGCAAGTGTCTTGAGAAGGCTGGCGGCAAAATCTTTGTTCTCCGATTCACCATTTTCAAGGGTCCTTCTCAATTCCGAGATGAGGGCTTGCGACGTAAGCGCTCTCTCGGGAGTCGCATGATCTCCTTCATCAGCCGATATTCCATACAGTTCTTCATATAGTTCATCAAAAAATCTAGACGGTTGAAGATCTTCGGCTTGAATAGCTGTAACGAGCACACGAGACTTCGCACGACTACGCGCTACATTAAGAAGACGTCGCTCATCTTTCATCAATCCATATGAAGCACTCGCTGCGATTTCACTGGGCGATCTCAATCCAGTTCGTTCTGCTTCTACAAGCCTTTCACTCCCTAGAAGTGAGCCACGCTCCTTCAAGTTTGGCCAGGCACCTTCCTGCACACCTGCCAACACAACAAACTCCCACTCAAGACCCTTAGCTGCATGCACTGTGAGAAGTGAGACGACATTCTCTTTCTGCGCCTTAGAAAAAATCGCATCGCTCAATATTCGTTCATCAAAAAGTTGGTCAATAAATGTTGTGGCTCGCGCACCTGGTGCTCTTTCACTAAATCGACGAGCAGATTCAAAAAGTTGAATCACCGAATCTATATCTCGATCAGCTAGTGCGCCTTTGTTTCCGCCGTTGAGAGCGCGCTCACGCCACAATAATGAAATCTTTGCGCCGTTGTAATCCATGGAACTATCCCAAATTGCCCAGAAAATATCGCTCACTTCACCACGAGAAGCTTTTCGCGCCGCAACAAGTAGATCGCGAAGACGTGCAAAAGCTCGGAATTCTGAATCCACAGAAATCGTCGGATCCTCAATTAGCTCCAGCGCCATCTCCGTCGTAGTTTTTGAGTCACCATCCAGACGTTCTTTCGCCAATTTCACACGTATCTGGCGCAATTCAATGGCATCTGCCCCACAGAACTCTGACAAGAGAACTGATTCGATTCGCTCCCAATTTGCGGGAGTCAGGAGTTGTGGGCGTAGCGCGAAATTCGCAATATCTAAAATCGGTCGAACTGCTGGATTATCGGCCAAGGCAAGTGCACCTGCATCAACACCTAATGGAATTCCATTTTGGGCGAATGCTCTTTGAATCGCTGCCACTTGTAAGCCAGGGTTTCTTACTAACACCGCCATCTCTGACCAAGCCAGTCCATCGTGCAAGTACGCACGCTTTAGCTCATGCGCGATGAATTGCGCAGCTTCGGCATGACTTGCAAGCTTTACTGCCTCTTCAACTCGTTCCCCAGCGAAGCGATGCACTTTCTCTAATGTAATCTGTGTTGAAGTCTTCTCCCTGACGTATCTTTCAACGCTATCAGGATCTGCTCCGCGGAATCGTCCTACTGCAGAAGCGGCGTCAACGAAGAGCACCAAATCTGCTGGAGCAATGAGTTCTAACAATTCACGTTGGCTAGCATCACTCTCTTGAAATTCATCAATTAATATCGTCGAGAACATTCCACGATATTTCGCAAGAATTAACGGTTCAGATTTCAAACGATGGATAGCTTCTACGATAATTGCAGATGGGTCGATTCGAATAACCGTTTCACCAACGCTCATGCTTCGAAGATTCATTACATCTGCATACGACGCCCAGAATTCTGCCGCGCCGTTCCAATACGGTTCATTCATCTCATGTGCCAGACGCTTGAGATCCTCCGGGAATAATCCAAGTTCTGTACCACGCAAGATTAAATCTCGAACTTCTCGAACAAATCCCTTTGTCGTCTTTGCAAGAGCCAAATCTGGATGCCAACTGGATTTATCAAATCCACTCTCCAACATTTCGCTTATAAATGCATCTTGTTCGGCACCCGATACCAAGATATATATAGGATCTTCAGGAGAAAGCTTCTCGTTGAGAATAGAGAAAGCCAAAGAGTGAAAAGTTCTTGCCAAAGGATTTGTCGCCGTGCTCTTTGCGCCAATGGCAATCTGATCACGAATAATCGAAGCGCTTTCGCGCCCATACGTAATAATTAAAAGAGAATTGGGATCTTGGCCAGCGTCCATGCGAGACAAAGCTGAACGAATAAGTGTTGAGGTTTTACCAGTTCCAGCTCCGCCGAAAACGCCGAGCGAACCTCGGAAGGAAATGACTTCATCTTGCGCCGCATCAACCGCAAAAGTCGGCACAACAAGTGCGCGACGAACGAGCTTGAGATTTGGGGCCACGGGACTATCTAACCCAATAGCACCGACAAATGCGGTGCTATAGGTCGAAAGTCTTACAAGCTAGTTGGCAGCTAGTTGGCAGCTAGTTGGCTGCTAAGTTCGATTTCTTCGCGCGGGCTGTTGCACGTGCGCGCTCGTTGCCATCAAGGACAACCTTGCGAATACGAACAACGGCTGGAGTAACTTCAACGCACTCATCTTCGCGACAGAATTCCAAAGCACCTTCCATGTTGAGCTTCTTAGGTGGAATCAAACGCTCTGATTCATCTGTTCCCGAAGCACGCATGTTAGTGAGTTTCTTTTCGCGAACGCAGTTAACGTCCATATCTTCAGAACGTGAGTTCTCTCCGATAACCATACCTTCGTAAACCTCATCGCCTGGCTCAACGAAGATGCTTCCGCGATCTTGCGTGCCATAAAGAGCGTACGAAGTAACTGTTCCCATACGGTCTGAAACAAGAGAACCAGTTCCGCGGGTACGGATATCGCCATGCCAAGCTTCGTATCCATCAAAGACGTGGTGCAGAAGACCCGTGCCGCGAGTTTCAGTTAAGAATTCAGTACGGAAACCAATAAGTCCACGTGATGGAACGCGGTAATCAAGGCGAATCCAGCCAGTGCCATGGTTAACCATTTGCTCCATACGGCCCTTACGAAGAGCCATCAACTGAGTAAGAACACCGAGATATTCCTCAGGCGCATCGATAGATAGACGCTCCATTGGCTCGTGCACCTTGCCATCAACCTTCTTCAAAACTACTTGAGGCTTTCCAACAGTTAATTCAAATCCTTCGCGCTTCATGATTTCAACAAGAACAGCAAGTTGAAGTTCTCCGCGACCCTGAACTTCCCATGTATCTGGGCGATCAGTATTGAGGACTCGGAGTGAAACGTTACCGACAAGCTCTGCATCAAGGCGACCCTTAACTTGGCGTGCAGTGAGCTTTGTTCCGCTCTTGCCAGCAAGTGGAGATGTGTTGATACCGATTGTCATCGAAATAGATGGCTCATCCACTGTGATCAATGGAAGTGCAACAGGATTTTCGATATCAGCGAGAGTTTCGCCCAATGTGATGGTTTCAATTCCTGCAACAGCGATGATGTCGCCTGGGTGTGCTTCGAGTGCTGGAACGCGCTCAAGAGCTTCAGTAATCAAAAGTTCTGAAATCTTTACTCGCTCTGTTGTGCCATCCGTCTTCATCCAAACAACTTGTTGGCCCTTGCGAATAACACCTTCGCGTACGCGGCACAGTGCAAGACGACCAAGGAATGGAGATGAGTCAAGGTTAGTTACGTGAGCTTGCAGTGGAGCACCTTCATGGTATTCAGGAGCTGGAATTGCAGAGAAGATTGTGTCGAACAAAACGTCGAGGTTCTCTTCTTCTGGCATTCCACCATCTGCTGGACGTGTAAGAGATGCACGACCTGCTTTAGCTGATGCGTAAATTACTGGGAATTCAATTTGTTGCTCGTTTGCATCAAGATCCAAGAACAATTCATACGCTTCATCGACAACTTCTGCGATACGTGAATCGGGACGGTCAACCTTGTTAATGAGCAAGATAACTGGAAGGTTCTTTTGAAGAGCCTTGCGCAATACGAAACGTGTTTGAGGCAGTGGGCCTTCTGAAGCGTCGACGAGCAAAATTACGCCGTCAACCATTTCAAGTCCGCGCTCTACTTCGCCACCGAAGTCTGCGTGGCCTGGTGTATCAATAATGTTTACGATGGTATTTCCGCGCTTTACAGCGGTGTTTTTCGCGAGGATCGTAATTCCCTTTTCGCGCTCGAGATCCATGGAATCCATCATTCGATCTTGGCCTTCATCCTGCTTCTTGTGAGCAGCGAAAGCACCAGATTGCCACAACATCGCATCAACGAGCGTGGTCTTGCCATGGTCAACGTGGGCAATGATTGCAACGTTACGAAGGTCTTCGCGCTTCTTTACAGGCAGGTCTTTTAAGTGTGGTTGCTTTTTCATTTTATCCCTCGATTATTTATACGTTGAATCTAAATTCAACTACGTCGCCATCTTGCATTACATAATCTTTACCTTCCATACGCACTTTTCCGTGCGCACGTGCTTCTGCCATCGACCCTGCAGCGATTAAATCGTTGAAGGAAACAACTTCTGCCTTGATAAAACCTTTTTGGAAATCAGTGTGGATTACGCCCGCTGCCATTGGAGCGGTGTCTCCTTTATGGATTGTCCAAGCACGAGATTCTTTCGGACCTGCCGTGAGGTAAGTCTGAAGACCCAAAGTATCGAATCCAACTCGAGCGAGTGTTGTGAGACCAGGTTCAGTTAACCCAATCGCTTCAAGCAGCTCCATCGCATCCGCATCATCTAATTCTGAAAGTTCAGCTTCGGTTTTTGCGTCAAGCAAGATTGCCTCCGACGGGGCAACCAACGCTTGCAACTTAGCGCGCAATTCTGCATCACCGAGTTCTTGTGCATCGACATTGAAAACATAAAGGAATGGCTTGGTCGTCATTAATTGAAGTTCGGCGATTAACGCGAGATCAATCTTGGAACCATAAAGAAGTTTGCCTTCATTCAAAACGAGTTGGGCTTTCTTTACTTCTTCAAGAACGCCAGCTTTCTCTTTTTGAATGCGGGCTTCTTTTTCAAGACGAGGAATCGCTTTTTCAATTGTTTGAAGGTCAGCGAGCGCAAGCTCTGTGTTTATAACTTCGATATCAGAAGCAGGGTCTACGAAATCAGCGGTACGTTCGCCTTCACGAGTGACGTTCTCATCAGTGAAAACACGAATAACTTGGCAGATTGCATCAGTCTCGCGAATGTTGGCAAGGAACTTGTTGCCAAGACCCGCACCTTCAGAGGCGCCCTTAACAATTCCGGCGATGTCCACAAAGGAGACCACGGCTGGGAGGAGCTTTTCAGATCCAAAAACCGTAGCCAGTTTTGCAAGGCGCTCGTCAGGAACCCCGACCACCCCGACATTTGGCTCAATGGTTGCGAATGGGTAGTTGGCAGCCAAAACGTTGTTCTTGGTGAGGGCATTAAATAGGGTCGACTTACCCACGTTTGGCAGACCGACGATTCCGATTGAAAGGCTCACAGGGGGTTAAGGATACGGGGCTTTGTCGGTCCTTCCTGCCACGATACGTCTATGAGCATCCTTTCACTCCTGATTTCAGCCCTCATCGGCCTATTAATAGGCGTCGCACTAGGCGCCCTTTACGCTCGCGCCCGCTCAGCCGCTCTGACATCAGAGAATTCTGCTGAAATAGCAAAAAATAAGGTCCTCACCGAGCAACTTGATGCGCTTCGCAAAGAAGAGAGCGAAAAGGTCCGATTGGATCAATCCCTTCAAGCTGTCACTGCGACCATCAATATTCTTTCTAAACAATCGCAAGATGCAGAGTTAAAACGAGTAGAAGCTGAATCTGTCATGCGGACTCAAATTGAGAATATGCGTACAGGCAATGAAACTCTCTTACGTGAAACAACTCGATTAGCTGGCGCTCTTTCCAATTCCCAGACACGTGGAAAATTTGGAGAAACTCAACTCGAAATGATTTTAGAAAATTCTGGGCTGATTGAGGGAGTGCATTTCTTTAAGCAGGATTACCGCTCCAAAGATGCCGCAATTTCAAAGCCAGATATTCGAATTGCTATTCCTGGCGGTTCTGAAATATTTATCGACTCCAAGTTTCCTTTTGACCGATTTCTCGAAGCTGTAGGCGAGAGTGATCCTGTTCTTCGTCGCTCTATTATGGAGTCGCATGCAAAAGACCTTATGGGCCATGTGAACGCACTTGCTAAACGTGGCTACCAAGAAAGCTCTAATTCTCCTGATTATGTTGTTCTCTTTGCCCCATTTGAATCAATTCTTTCTGAAGCACTTGAAGTGGATCCACAAATTCTTCACAAATCTTTTGAAAAGGGCATCACTATTGCAACGCCAACCACAATGATGGCGCTGTTGCGAACAGTTGCTTACGTCTTTAACCAATCCGAAATGGCGCAGAATGCCACCGCAATTACAGAATTAGCTGGTCTGCTCTTAAAGCGCATTGGCGTGGTCCATAACAAGATTGCCGCACTTGGAAAATCGATTAAAACCTCGGAACGTGCTTTCAATGACCTTGTTCAAAGCGCCGAAGAGAATATGTTGCGGCCTGCTCGCAAAATGCTTTCACTAGGTGTTCCTGCATCCAACAAGTTGAAATCTAATGAGCACGTTGATGACGAAGTTCGCGAAATCAAGCCAAAATTGGCAATCGTTAACGGAGAACTCTTTGAAGATGACGATATGGATGACATGGAGCTGGCTGAGACAGATGGAGAGCTAGAATGAGCACCGTGACCAACAAGCCCAACATCAAGATCTCAAACCCCATTAAAGGTGCGGGTCTAAAAGGCCCTGGCGTTGTTGTTCTTCAATTTTTACTTATTCTCTTCTTCGAAACTTTTGAGTATGCCTTTACAAAAGTTGGACTCTTCACTGGAGTTGCAATCATTGTTGCCTTTGCTGGTGGGCTAATTCTTGGGCGACCTGGGACCGGTTTTACAGCGGTCGTGACTCCACCACTAGCTTTTTTTGCGTCAACTTTGATTTTGATTGCAAGCCTCGGTGGTGCTGGTTTGAGTATTTCGCACATCGGCTTGGATCTCATATCCATGCTTGGTGCTGCTGCACCATTCTTAGTTATCGGTGCAGCCGTTAGTTGGATCTACTACTTCATTCAGAAACAGAAGAAGTAAATTTAATTAATTCCAGCATCCTTTAAATCTTTGCGAAGCTCTTGAGGGAGCGCAAAAGTAAGACTTTCTTCTGTGGCAGTTATTGTTTGGACATCGTTGAATTCACGAGCAGCAAGCCAGTCAAGAACATCATCGACTAAATTCTCGGGGACAGATGCTCCGCTTGAAACACCGACGGTCTCAACGCCTACTAGCCACTCTTCTTGAATTTCAGATGCGAAATCAACAAGATATGCGTTTCTCGCACCATACTCTTTTGACACTTCCACCAATCGAACCGAATTGGATGAGTTTGTAGAGCCAACTACAATTACAAGATCAGTTTGTGGAGCGATTTGCTTGATTGCCTGTTGACGATTCTGGGTTGCATAACAAATATCATCACTTGGAGGATCTTGAAGTAGGGGAAATTTCTGCTTAAGTGAAGCGACTGTCGCAAGAGTTTCATCCACACTCAATGTTGTCTGAGATAGCCAGATTACTTTCTTCTCATCTCTTACAGTCGCATTCTTAATATCTTCAATACCGTCAATAAGCGTCACGTGATCTGGTGCTTCTCCAGCAGTTCCTTCAACTTCCTCATGTCCTTCGTGGCCAATGAGAAGGATGTCGTAATCTTCTTTGGCAAAGCGTTTTGCCTCATGGTGAACTTTGGTCACCAAGGGACAGGTCGCATCGATAGTTCTTAAATTTCTCTTGGCTGATTCCTCATGAACCGTAGGGGCTACTCCGTGGGCGGAGAAAACAACGGTTGCTCCTTCTGGAACTTCGCTAACCTCTTCTACAAAAATGGCACCTTTTGCCTCAAGCGTGGAGACGACGTGCTTGTTGTGGACTATCTGTTTGCGGACATAGACAGGGGCACCATATAAATCAAGCGCTTTTTGAACGGCAATAACCGCCCGATCGACTCCGGCGCAATATCCACGTGGTGCGGCAAGAAGAACTCGTTTAGCCATGCCCCGATACTAATAGAGTTGGCGCGTGCACGAGACATCTCCCGAAAAACCCCTGACCGTTCGCGTAATTTCTGAAGCTATCGGTGATTACCTCAGCAAACTGGGGGCGGTATGGATTGAAGGTGAACTCTCTGAGGTCACGGTCCGCCCGGGAGCACCAATGGTATTTATGCGCCTTCGCGACACAAGCGCCGATATGAGCCTCTCCATCATGTGCCATAAATCAGTTTTGGAAGCTGTTCAGCCACTTCCACAAAATGCCCGCGTCGTCATGCATTCAAAAGTTTCTTGGTATGCAAAAAATGGCTCACTATCCATGTCCGTAAAAGAAATTAGACAAGTTGGAGTTGGTGAATTACTGGCGCGTTTGGAACTTTTAAAATCAACGCTTGCCGCCGAAGGACTTTTTGATATTGACCGAAAAAAGCCACTCCCCTTTCTTCCAAAAAAGGTTGGCCTCATCTGTGGTCGAAATAGCGATGCTGAAAAAGATGTTATTGAAAATGCAAAACGTCGTTGGCCTTCGGTTCAATTTGAACTTCGAGAAGTGGCAGTGCAAGGGGCCGCTGCTGTTGTAGAAGTATCACAAGCCCTCCTCGATCTGGAAGCAGACCCGGACGTCGATGTCATCATCATTACCCGCGGCGGTGGATCATTTGAAGATCTCCTCCCTTTTAGTGATGAAAGTCTTGTAAGACTCGTGGCCAGCGCCCAAACACCAATCGTCAGCGCGATAGGACATGAAAAGGATGCGCCGCTTCTTGATCTCGTTGCCGATTATCGAGCGTCAACTCCGACAGATGCTGGAAAGCGCGTCGTACCTGATGTTCTTGAAGAGATGACAAAAATAAGAAATCTTCAGGATCGAGCTGCAAGACATCTCGGTAAGTTCATCGAATTTGAGAGCCATCGCCTCGAAAATTTTCGCAGTCGTCCAATTTTTAGAGATCCCTTTTCAATGGTCACTTTGCGGAGAGATGCCATAAACGCCTTAAGAGCGCGTTCTATGCAAAGTACGGGCCATCGAATAAACATTGCGCAAGAGGAGCTCACAACTTTGCGAGCACAAGTCCGAACCCTCTCCCCGCAAGCCACCCTCGATCGAGGTTATGCGGTCGTTCTCACCCAAGAGGGAAGCATCGTGAGGAAAGCGGCTTCGCTCAAAACTGGCCAAAAAATAGCAATTCGAGTCGCACAAGGTGTGGTTGCCGCCACAACTGATGGCGTCAAGGAAGAGGAGTAGATTTAAGAAATGACAGAGAAGAAGATTTCTTACGAAGCAGCGCGTGATGAACTTGCCGAACTCGTTACTCAACTTGAAGGCGGGCAAGCATCACTCGAAGAATCTCTAGCCTTATGGGAACGCAGTGAAGCGCTCGCCAAGATTTGCCAGGAGTGGCTCGATGGGGCGAAAGCAAAACTAGAGAGTGTGAAGGGCCGGTCAGAATAAAATGCCTGAGTTTCACTACAGCGATCTCTTACCTTTGGGAGATGATGCAACGGAATATCGTCTCGTCTCAACCGAAGGGCTCTCAACTTTTACTGCGGAAGGAATCGAATTTCTAAAAGTTGCACCTGAAGCTCTTGAACGTCTCACTGCAGAAGCGATTCACGATATCAATCATTATCTTCGCCCGGCTCACCTCCAACAGCTTCAAAATATTGTTAATGATCCAGAAAGTTCTCCGAACGACAGATTCGTTGCAATCGATTTATTGAAGAACGCGAATATTTCAGCGGGCGGGATTTTGCCCATGTGCCAAGACACAGGTACAGCTCTTGTCATGGGTAAGAAAGGTCAACATGTGTTGACTTATGAAAAGGATGAAAAATCGATTTCTCGAGGCGTTTACGATGCTTACACAACCCTCAATCTTCGCTACTCCCAAATGGCGCCAGTCACTACCTGGGAAGAGAAGAACACGGGCAACAACTTGCCGGCGCAGGTAGAGATTTATTCAGATACCGAACATGCTTCTGAATACAACTTCCTCTTCATCGCAAAAGGTGGTGGAAGTGCAAATAAGTCTTTCCTCTATCAGGAGACAAAAGCAGTTCTTAATCCAAAGTCCTTCATGAATTGGTTGGACGAGAAACTTCGCTCACTCGGCACAGCAGCTTGTCCGCCGTATCACTTGGCGATCGTGATTGGTGGAACAAGTGCTGAGCACACAGTAAAAACGGCAAAATTAGCCTCAACAAAGTATTTGGATTCATTGCCTCGAAAGGGCGATGCCGCAACCGGCCATGCATTTAGAGATGTGGAGCTTGAGGAAGAGGTCCTAAAACTCACCCGGACTCTGGGTATCGGTGCACAATTTGGCGGAAAGTACTTCTGCCACGATGTTCGCGTCGTGCGCCTTCCTCGACATGGAGCTTCATTGCCTATCGCAATTGCCGTCTCCTGTTCTGCAGATCGACAAGCAAAGGGAAAAATTACAAAAGAGGGAATTTTCCTTGAGAAGTTGGAACGCGATCCGGCACATTTCTTGCCAGAAACGACCGACGAACATTTAGATGAGAGCGTTGTGCACGTGGATTTGAATCAACCTATGGTTGACGTTCTCAAAACCCTTTCACAATATCCAATCAAGACCAGACTTTCCCTCAATGGAACTCTTGTCGTTGCTCGCGATATCGCTCACGCCAAAATCAAAGAACTTGTTGATGCTGGCAAGCCCCTTCCCGACTACATCAAGAACCATGCCGTCTACTACGCCGGACCTGCCAAGACTCCTGAAGGTTATGCATCAGGTTCCTTTGGTCCGACAACAGCCGGGCGAATGGATTCCTATGTTGACGCATTCCAGTCCCTCGGTGGTTCCATGATCATGCTTGCAAAAGGAAATCGTTCACAAGCAGTCACGGACGCATGCAAGAAGAACGGTGGTTTCTACCTCGGCTCAATAGGCGGTCCGGCTGCTCGATTAGCCCAGGATTGCATCAAAAAAGTAGAGGTCTTGGATTATGAAGAACTTGGCATGGAGGCCGTCTGGAAGATTGAGGTTGAAAACTTCCCAGCTTTTATTGTCGTTGATGACAAGGGAAATGATTTCTTTGCTGCTACATCGAAACCGATGCAGATTGGCTCAAAACCTAATAATTAGTAGCCGTGGCTCCGGTGTTGCTTGCGAAGAGCGGCACATGGAGAGCCATAACGCGAATTGATGTAGCGAAGTCCCCAACGAATCTGGGTTACTGGATTTGTTTTCCAGTCCAGAGCAATCACTGCCATCTTTGCCGCAGGCAGAGCTTGAGGGATTCCGTGGGCGCCGCTTCGGCGATTGTGAGCTTTAAAATTCCAATGGCTTTCATTATTCCAAAGCTGATTCAGGCAACTTATTTGACTTGAATTCCACTTTGAATAATTAGAAGCGATGAGATCGGCTGCAACGCTTTTTGCCCCAATTGGAGTCCTGGCCAATTCAACTTGCTTGGCTTGAAGTGAGACCAGCGCCATAACGTGGGCATTTACCGATGGAACATTTCCAAGGTCTAGAAGGCCTGGCTCTAAAGATGTCGAAGTGATCACAGTTTGGGTTGGAAGATCTGGAAGAGTGACTTCGCGGGAAAGGGCGTTCTGAGCAAAGGATGTGTCGACGGTCGCAAGTATTGAGAGTCCAAAGGCAACGGCTACTGCAAAACCTGGCTTACGAAACTTGTTCAACATCCGTTGCGACTCCTCTCATCCCTCGAATTCACCCGCTATCTACGGGCAAGCCATCTTGTTAATGCTTCTGATTGGTGAAGGCTTCCAAGGATGGCAAGGCAGGGCAAATTTAACCGCGCGTGGGGCGAAAAAAAGATTTATGTCACAGTTTTGTGGGTGAACAAAAGTGCAGGTCAGACCCTTAACTGTCCGTTTTAACCCTTTTGTCGGGCAGAGCCTTTTGAAGCCTCGGATGCAACGGAATCTGGATACCAGCCGCTGAAGTTCAAAGGCTCTTCCAGCATCTCGGTCACAAGGGCAGCAATTGCCGATCGCTCTGAACGAGTCAAAGTCACATGGGCGAAGAGTGGGTGGCCTTTGAGAGATTCAACGACGGCAACAACGCCGTCATGTCGACCGACTCGGATGTTGTCTCGTTGAGCAACATCGTGAGTTAAGACAACTCGTGAATTTTGACCCATCCGGGAGAGCACTGTGAGCAAAACTCCTCGCTCCAATGACTGCGCTTCATCGACGATGACAAAGGAATCGTGGAGAGAACGTCCTCGGATATGAGTCAGTGGCAATACTTCAATCAAACCTCGCTCAATAATCTCATCGATGACCTGCTGACTGACGAGAGCCCCCAAAGTATCGAAGACCGCTTGGGCCCAAGGCGACATTTTCTCGCCCTCGGATCCTGGGAGGTAGCCAAGTTCTTGACCGCCAACGGCGTAGAGGGGGCGGAAAATTACAACCTTCTTATGTTGGCGACGTTCCAAAACTGTCTCAAGTCCGGCGCAAAGAGCGAGCGCAGACTTTCCCGTACCTGCTCGGCCACCAAGGGAGACGATTCCAATTTCATTATCCAGAAGAAGGTCTAAAGCGATGCGCTGTTCGGCGCTTCGCCCATGAAGCCCAAATGCGGATCGATCGCCTCGTACTAATTGAAGGCGTTTATCAGCAGTGACTTTTGCTAGGGCGCTTCCTTTTTCAGAGTGAAGGACAACGCCCGTGTGGACAGGATTTGTATCCGCCAATTCATGTTTGATCTTCTCCCCTTCGTACAAGGAATCAATCATCGAATGGCCAACGTTTGCTTCAACAATTCCAGACCAACCGCTTGTCGGTGCAAGTTCGGCTCGATATTCATCAGCTTCAACACCAACGGACGAAGCTTTAACTCGAAGTGGCAGATCTTTTGTGACGAGCACTACATCCGCACCTTCAGCCATGAAGTTTCTAGCAACAGCAAGAATCCGGGAATCATTCGAACTATCGCGAAGGAATCCCGCAGGAAGTGAGGACGGGTCCGTGTGGTTGAGCTCTACTTTGAGAGTTCCGCCTTCGTCATTTATTGAAATTTCCTCATCGAGGCGGCCATGCTTTACTCGCAAATCATCTAAAGATCGGAGTGCGAGACGTGCAAAATATCCCAGTTCCGGATGCTCGCGTTTTGTCTCAAGTTCCCCAATAACAACAATCGGAATGATGACTTGATGTTCTGCAAAGCGGGCTATAGCTCCCGGATCTGCGAGAAGGACGCTTGTGTCGATTACATACGTCTTGCGGCCATCTTTGGGAGTTCGAGCCAATGTAGGTCTCACAATCTTTGCCGACGAGCGGCATTCATAAGCGCCTCTCCGTGGGGAATACGGACTTATAAATCATCTACAGACATAAGGTAAATCTCGGACAGGCTCTTAGCCTTTCGACACGCGAGGGCGCGTGTTAAACATTAGGTAACGTTTTGGTTTCAAACTCCGAAGCGGCGATGGCGCTGGCTATAGGCACGAAGAGCTCGAAGGAAATCAACTTTTCTAAAATCTGGCCAATATGCCTCGCAAAAATAGAACTCAGAGTGGGCTGACTGCCAAAGCAGGAAGCCCGAAAGACGTTGCTCTCCAGAGGTGCGAATCACCAAATCTGGATCTGGAAGTCCAGCGGTATACAAGTGCTTGCCAATTTCATCGCTACTTATTTCATCGGCAATGTCATCTGCTGATTTTCCAGAGGTCACGCCTGTGCGAATATAGTTTTTGACTGCATCAACAATCTCTCGGCGGCCGCCGTAACCAATCGCCACATTTACAACGATCTCTGACGCGCCTTTACTATCAATCGCGACTTGATTCAGTTTTTCATGCAACCAGGAGGGCAGAAGATCTAGAGCACCTAAAGGCTTGATCTCCCATTTATGCAGTTCTGACAATCTATCGATGGCCGCACCAATTATCTTCAGTAGCGGGTCAAGCTCTTCGGCTGGGCGATTGAGATTATCTGTTGAGAGCAGCCACAAAGTTATTACTTTTACATTCGATTCTTCACACCACTGCAGAACTTCAATAATTTTTTCTGCGCCCTTGCGATGACCGTGTTCTGGTGTTTGTGGGATGGAAAGGGTGTTCTTTGCCCAGCGTCTATTTCCATCAAGAATGATGCCAACATGGTGCGGAGTCTCTTTATGCTTAAGCTGCGACAAAAGGCGTCGCTCATAGAGCGGGTACAACACAGCCTTAATTGCCTTTTTAATCGCGGCTTTCATAGGGAAAAGCGTTATTGCAGAAGGCTTGAGCCACCGGTAAGTGCGGCATATTCTGCGCGCGCTCGGCGATCGGCAACGAAGGACGCAATAGGTAGAGTTCCAGCCGCCAAATAACCGAGCATTGAGAAGAATGGCTTGCGGACTGCAAGGGAATAGTTAAATGCAGTAAGAACATAAATCATGTACATAAAGCCATGTACGACTGCAATCAACCTAATAATTGTTGGAACATTGTCGTTTTCTGCAGTGAGCTTGATTGGCAGATATACAAGCCACAAAAGGAGTGACATTACGCCTGCGATATTGGCCATGACGCGAAAACGGGCAAGCGCTCCGGCCCGATTAAATTTAAGAAAGTCCATACCCAAACCTTACTCGCCCTTAACTTTTGCGTCCCGGAAACGATTGTAAAAAGGGAAGGAAAGTATCAATAACCCCATAAACCACCAGGTGATGACATAGGCGATGTGTTGCCAATAAAAAGCACCACCCTGAGAAAGTAATTGAGGAGCCGCCAACTCTCCCCCTGTTGCAATGACGTATCCATCGAATAGTGAGAACCCACTATCTCCCGCAACAAGCGCCGGATCAAGGCGCGAAAGTTTCCCGACACTTCCTTCTGCCTGATCGATATTTTGGCGAGGATAAAGTCGACCATTGACCCGACGAACTTCGCCGTTTTGTGGAAATGAGCCAGAAAACAAACCTTGAACAACTAAGACGGCTCGATTATCGGTGAGTCGGGCAAGGGAGACCAGTAAATCCTTTCGGGACTTGCTTCCATCTGCCAAAGTCACCAATTGATTTGGCGCAATGTAATTCTTTTCAAATGAAGCCTCAAAAGTGACTAGGCGATTAAAAGCAGTATTGCGGAGATTAGACCCTGCGCTTGCTGCCGTTGAAAGTTCGACTACAGATCGTTCGGGTTGCGGCTTTTGAAATTTGGCCATGCCTTGGGCTCGATGTAACTGCCATAACCCAAGTTCGAAACAGGTAGATGTCGCCACAATAATGAGCAGCGCGAAAGCTAGTTTCTTCAGGTTGTTACGCATCGAGCAAGAATTACTGCTCTGGATCTTGTTTATTTGCTGCGCGTTTATAACGTCTATAAAAGCTCACCATCAGCAGAGTTACAGCAGCGACAAGCACAATCATCGTGAGTGATCCGGCTAGGCCTACATTCACAGTTGCTGGGGCATCATCCATGCCGCAATTATCCACCCTCTCGATAGACTTCCCTACATGAATCCCTCCCACAACCCGAGTGGTCCGAGTGATCCTCAAGTCACAGCTTTCTTGCGCGAGCGATATGGAAATTCGCAGGACAAGAAGAGGCTCGGTGGATGGAAATTGCCTGCAATCAGTTTGGCTCTTATTGGCGGCGCCTGGCTGATCTGGAGCGGAAGTCATGCCTCAAGCCCTGAACTCCGGACGACCCTGATCTCATTTACGTCAACATCTGAAAATTCGATTGAACTTCGTTATTCAATTCAGATTAAGCACCCTATTGGCAATCATCAATGCACATTGATTGCTCGTGACGCTGATAAAAACACTGTCGGCGAAATTGTTGACCACATCCCTCTTGGGCAGGCCAGTATTACGCGTGTCGTGACAATCCCTACGCGTTTAAAAGCGGTTAATGCCGCGATTAGCTCCTGTGTCAGTCTCTGACACCCTGTAAACTCGGACTCTTATGACTGATACCCCAAAAACATGGTTAACCCAAGCAGCTGCTGACAAGCTCAACGCTGAACTTACCGAGCTTGAAGGTCCGCGTCGCGCAGATATCGTGAAGAAGATTGAAGCAGCGCGCGCTGAAGGAGATCTCAAAGAGAATGGTGGCTACCACGCTGCCAAAGATGAACAGGGCAAGATTGAAGCTCGTATTCGACAACTTAAACATATGCTCGAAAATGCGCACATCGGTGAACCACCTGCGAGCGCAGATGGATTGGTTGGACATGGCATGCGCGTTATCGTCGACATGATGGGCGATGAAATGCACTTCCTCCTCGGATCTCGTGAAATCGATATTGAAGGATTGGATGTCTACAGCGAAAAATCCCCTCTTGGATCAGCTGTCATGGGACAAAAGATTGGCGAAACCGTTACATATACCGCTCCTAACGGACGCGAAATAAAAGTCACTATTAAAGATGCAAAATTTCACTAATTAACACAAATACATAATCGATAGGGAGAAAGATGTCTAGCAGTGCAAATAAAGCTCATGACGGACAATTAAGTCATAAAGAAATTATGGCCGTTCTCAGCGGATTAATGATGGGAATGTTGCTAGCGGCTCTCGATCAAACAATCGTTTCAACAGCCCTCAAAAGAATCGTTGAAGATTTCAACGGTCTCTCCCACTACACCTGGGTTGTAACGGCATACCTTCTTACTTCAACTGCCTCGACACCGCTTTACGGAAAGATTTCTGACTTGTATGGCCGTCGTCCGGTCTTTCAGTTTGCAATCATTACATTCCTGATCGGTTCATTTGCAGCCGGCGCAGCACAAACAATGACTCAACTCATTATTTTCCGCGCACTTCACGGACTCGGTGCCGGCGGACTAATGGCGCTTACATTCGTGATTATCGGAGACATCGTCTCCCCTCGTGACCGAGGCAAGTACCAAGGTTACTTCGGTGGCGTGTGGGGTCTCTCATCTGTTGCGGGCCCACTTCTTGGTGGATTCTTCTCTGACCATGGCCACATTTTAGGAATCGCAGGTTGGCGCTGGATTTTCTACATCAACCTTCCAGTTGGTTTGGCAGCGCTCGTTATTACATCTGCCAGCCTTCACATTCCTAAGGTAAAGCGCGAGCACAAAATTGATTATCTCGGCGCACTTTTGATGGTCTCAGCAGTTTCAGCACTTCTCCTTGCTGTTTCTGTCTTTGGACCTGAGAATGGCTGGACAGCAAATAAGACACTCGTCGCATTTGGAGTTGCTGCCGCACTTCTCATCGCCTTCCTCGTTCAAGAAAACTATGCGAAGGAACCAATCCTTCCGCTTACACTTTTCAAGAACCACACTGTCTCCATTACTTCAATCCTTGCTTTCATTATTGGCGCAGGCATGTTCGGTGCAATCATTATGGTTCCGCTCTATCTTCAAATTGTTCAAGGTAACTCGGCAACTGCAGCTGGTTTGAAATTGATTCCATTTATGATCGGAATTGTTTCGATGTCTATTTACAGCGGAAAAACCATTTCCAAGCATGGCCACTACAAGCGCTTCCCAATTATTGGGTTGACCTTGATGGCAATCGGAATTGGATTCATGACAACACTCGGCACCCACACACCGTATTGGAAGCTCGCAATTTATGCGTGCTTAATTGGAATGGGTCTTGGATTCTCCATGCAAACGATTGTTATCGCACTTCAAAATGCTGTCGAATTCAAAGATATGGGAGTCTCGACTTCTGCAAATACCTTCTTCCGCTCAGTTGGCGGAACAATCGGTGTCGCACTCTTCGGAACTATCTATGCAAATAAACTTGCCAGAGAATTGCCAAAAGCGATTGCACAAGTAGCGACAACTAATCCTGCTGCAATGGCTGGTGCTAATCCTGAGAAAATTGCACAACTTCGCAATAACACCTCAGTCTTGAAAACCTTCACTCCACAACTTCAAGAAGGCATCATGGGGGCATTTGTAAAAGGATTCCACGCTGTCTTTATTTCAGCACTTCCAGTAATTCTGATTGGTCTCGCGGTTGCATTCTTCTTGCGTGAGACTCCGCTGAAGACTGGAGCTGCGCACGCAGCTGCTCGTGATGAAGCTGCTGGTGAATCAGTCGGCTAAAAGTCTCCACAAAAAAGCCCCGCCAGTCTCATTGGCGGGGCTTTTTTCGTAGATTAATTAACGATCGCGGAGTATCGAAAGCAAGCGAATGATTTCAAGGTAAAGCCATACGACCGTCACCATGAGACCAAATCCTGCACGCCATGACTCTTCATGAGGTGCTCCTGCGTTGATCATCTTCTGAATTTGATCAAAATCAACAATCAAAAAGAATGAAGCTAGTGCAACTCCACCAACACAAAGGAGCAATCCAATGCCACCTGTGTAGAGGCCATAACCCTTACCTACTCCAAATGCCCCTGCAATCATCGAAACGAGTCCGAGTACGAGGTATCCAATCATGGCGCCCATCATGGCGCGCTGGAATTGTGGAGTTACTTTCACGCGACCACTGCGGTAAAGAAACAAGACGCCAGCAAATGCAGCGACAGTTCCGATGATTGCTTGTGAAACGATTCCTGGATAACGAGATTCGTAAACATGGCTAAGAACGCCAAGAGCCAAACCTTCTAGCCCGGCGTATGCGATAGCTAGTGCTGGGCGCACCTTTTTGCTAAATGTATTTATCATTCCAACAACAAAGGCTCCAAGGAAGCCGACCATGAGAATTCCGCCACCAAAATTTTGGGTCCAAGCAATTCCACCTGCGGCAATAAGAATGACGAAAAGAATTGTTGTGCGAGCTACAACATCTTCCATTGTCATGCGTCCGGTTTGAAGACCGGATGCAGCTGGAGCTGAGTAAATCTCTTCAATACTCTCTTGGCTTTCTTGAGACTGAGTCGCAATAGATGAACGAGAATTTCTGCTGCCTGGCATCGCTGCATATCCGCGACTTAGTACTGGATTAGAACTTTGCATTCATACTCTCCGAATTCGATTAAGGATTAGGGGTTTGGTTAGGATCTTGTTGGAACATCATGCCCGGGCCACCTGAAAAGCCATTGGCATCCGGAGCACCTTTGTTATTATCAAAATTTTGGTAATTACCCATATGTCTGAAACCGCCACGATTAAAGCCATCCTCGCCACCGTCATGCATTCCCGAAAGTCCCATCATGGCAATCATCGCGATCCAACCGATGGTGAGAATTCCACCAATCCAAATTGATGCGGTTGCGAATGGGCGACCCGTGAACTTTCCTTCAGATTCTTCAATTTGTTTACGAGCCTTGAAACCAGCAATCCATCCAACAAGGGGAACAAGGAAACTTGTTACAAAGGCAATGACCGTAAGGTCTGAAATGCCTGCCTTGCCGGCGTTACGTTCGAGCTTTGACATCGTTGCTCCTAAATTCTTCTGAATACTTCTGTGGGATGGGGTTTCTCCTACATAGAGATTAACAAGAGAACCTGAGAATCCATTCCGCTGGGAGAGGTGAGGCAAAAAAATAAACCCCCTAATTTCTTAGGGGGCATTCTCTCCGTTGGTAAGGAATTACATAGCTCGTGAGAAGATCTCGTCAATCTCAGAACGTTCAGATGGAGTCATTGCCGCGGCTTGTAGACGTTCCCACTCGCGACGAATTTGAGCTTCTTTTAGGCCGGCCGGTGCCGGGATGGTTTGGGTTGCAACTTTGCGACCACTTCGTCCGGTGAGGACGTTCAATAGGTTTGACATTTTGGCCTCTCCTTTCGGTGCCAGTTCATAACAATTTGTTATAAACACAGGGTAAATATAACAAAATGTTATAAAAATGTCACCTTTGAGTGGGCTATCTCTGCGAAAAAGAGCTAACGATTGTTTAAAGGCCAGCCTTGGAGGTCTTTCGAGCTTGCCGATAGAAAAACTCCCACGCCGAGAGCGTGAGAAGTATCAGCGAAAACCCGAAGAGGAGGTCTTCGATGGGTGCGCCGGCCAGCCTCCTGCCAATGATTTCGGCATTTGAGTACATGACGATTTGATTGGACGTCAGCCACCAATTCGTAAGCAATTGGAACGGGAGAATGAGCCCGTACGTTAGCCAAAAAATTCCCCGCGACATCATCTGCGAACGTAGGACGAATAGATCTAGAAGGACTGCAAAAAGTACCGCATCCAGGGCGATATCAGAATAAATCATCGCTGCCCTCGCTTACGCCTTTATTAACTAATTACTTCGCTTCAATCTATAGCAGCGCAAGTGCCGCAATTCCTGCGTCGTAACCTTTATTCTCTTTCGATCCTTCTCCACCGATGCGATCGATGGCTTGATCAAGATCATTACACATAAGAACACCAAAACCCACTGGCTTTGACCTAGAGAGTTGAACATCCATAACTCCTTGAGTCACACCTTGGCAGACATAATCAAAATGTGGGGTCTCCCCTTTTAAAACCAGCCCAAGAACTACGGCCGCATCAAATCCTGCATCAAGTGATTTCTGCGCAGCAAGTGGTAATTCGAAAGAACCAGGGACATACGAGATTTCATAACTAATTTTGTATTCATCCATTGCTTTAACTGCTCCAGCAATAAGTGCAGCGCAAATTTCGGTGTGCCACGATGAACTAACAACTGCAACTTTTGAACCAAGAGGCGGGTTAACTTTTACGGTGGGAGCGCTTCCAGACATGTGAGTTCCTTACTTGATCTCGAGGGTGTGGGACATGCGGTTTTTCTTTGTTAACAAATATTCACGGTTTTCACTATTTGAATCGGTAATGATGTCGCGAGTCACCACATTGATTCCCGCGCTGGTAAGAGCATCGCTCTTAACTGGGTTATTGGTCAAAAGAACTACGTCATTAACTCCGAGCTTTTGGATTATTTCTACTGCGTCATTCCAATCGCGCTCGTCTGCTTCATGGCCAAGTGCAAGGTTGGCATCAACTGTATCCATCCCTTGATCTTGCAAAATGTATGCAGCAATCTTTTCTTTCAAGCCTATTCCACGACCTTCGTGGTCGCGAAGATAAATAATGTACCCAGAACCGTGCGCCTCTATTTCGCTAAAAGCGGCGCTCAGTTGATCGCCACAATCGCACCGCATGCTTCCAAGTGCATCTCCAGTTAAACATTCTGAATGAAGACGAATAAGCGCAGCTCCTTGAGAACTTCCATACCGGAGAACTGCATGCTCGGCGCCACCAGCGGCCGCATGAACCGCGATTTCCCAAGCAGCACCGGCACGAGGAAGTTTCGCCCACACGTACTCATCCTCTACTGGTGTTGGGCTTGAAAGCTTATCTTTCGAATAAGCAATCAATTCTGCCATGCTGAAAATCGGTATTTCGTGCTGCGCTGCAAAATTTCTTAGCGCCTCTCCACGAGCCATCGATCCATCATCCAAAACAATTTCACTAATTGCTGTAACTGGCCTGGCTCCAACTAATTGCGCCATCACAACACCTGCTTCTGTGTGACCTTGTCTGGAATTGAAGAGTGCTGGATGGGCAATCAAAGGAAATATGTGACCTGGGCGCATAAAGTCAGATGGGCGTGCATCTGATCGTGCGAGTGCGCGAATCGTGTTTGCTCGCTCCTGCGCACTTATTCCTGTCGTATTACCTTCTAGGACATCCACCGAAACCGTATAAGCGGTTTTCTTTTGATCTTGATTTCTCTTCACCATCGAAGGCAGATGTAAATCTCTAGCGATTTCTTGCGTGAGAGCTGCGCAAATTACGCCTGATGTATAGCGCACCATAAAACCAAGCGCTTGTGTCGTCGCCTTCTCGGCAAGCAGCATGAGATCGCCTTCATTCTCACGTGATTCATCATCGGTAATGATGACGAACTTTCCCTCAGCAAAGTCCTTCAGGGCATCGTGAATATTCATTCATCTCCCCGCTTCATTAATCGCTCTACATATTTTGCAAGAACATCAGCTTCAATATTTACCGAACTGCCGATTTTCAATAAACCAAGCGTTGTCTTACGAAGAGTTTCAGGTATCAACCAAACAGCAATTGAATTCTGCTCATCGTTGAGTTCTCCGACAGTAAGGGATGTTCCATCAACGCAGATTGAGCCTTGTGGTTGCAAATATTTCATCAAATGAGGTGGGATTTTGATGTCAACCCTTTGCCATTTCTCGCCAGGATTTATTCCGGTGACTTCTCCAACTCCGTCAACGTGACCCTGAACAATGTGACCCCCTAAACGATCGGAAACCTTCGCAGCAAGCTCTAGGTTCACACTCGAACCACTCTCTAGTTCTTTCAAAGAAGTGAGTCTTAGAGTTTGGACCATTACATCGACGTCAAAAGTATCTTCAGTCTTGACAATAATTGTTAGACATGCGCCATTTACTGCAACCGAGTCACCAATTTTGGAATCCCCAAGAAAACCCTCAGCTTTAAATGTAAAAACCGCGCTATCTTCGCCTTGCTTCACGTCGATAATTTCACCGATTGCTTGAACCAAACCAGTAAACATTAGATACCTACTTTCAGATGCGTAAAGAGATCTGGCCCGATTTGCTTGTGCTCTAGAATTTCAAGTTTCAAGCGATTATCAAGCGATGTAATTCCTAAGTCACCAATAAAATTAGTGCCGGATCCAAGCAAAGTTGGCGCTTGGAAAAGCATCATTTCATCTATGAGTCCGGCAGAAAGCATGGCCGTCCCTAGCTCACTTCCAGCTTCAACCAATACCTGCTTAATTCCCTTTTCCAGTAACCCATCAATAAGGGCTATGAAATCTCTACTTTGAATGTGAAGCAATTCAGCTCGTGAATCAAACACCAGCGAATCCTTGGGTATTTCTCGTTCGCCCAGGACGACTCTTAATGGATTAGGAACTTCCAATTCATCATGAGGTACGAGGGATGGGTTATCAGCCAGAACTGTTCCAGTTCCGACCAATATTGCATCACTGTTGCGACGAAGATTGGAGACATACGCGCGAGAACTCTCCGAAGTTATCCATTTTGAGGTTCCGTCAGCTGCCGCAGTCTTGCCGTCAATTGATGCAGCTATCTTCCAAATAAATAGTGGACGCTTCTTTTCAACAACATTCAACCATGCTCTATTCGCGAAACGTGATTCCATTTCTAACACGCCAGAAATTACTTCAATACCTTCATCATTCAATCTTTGCGCGCCACCGGCTGCAACGGGATTGGGATCATTTACTGCATACACGACACGAGAAATGCCGGCATCAATAATTGCTTGGGTACATGGACCCGTCTTCCCAGTGTGATTACAAGGTTCAAGAGTGACAATAATTGTCGAGTTCGCTGGAATGGTTGCAAGGGATTTAATTGCCACAACCTCTGCGTGGTCTTTACCGGCGTGAAATCCTTCAGCGATTACGTGACCAGCAGAATTTAGAATGACCGCGCCAACAATTGGATTTCTTCCTGTTTGGCCTTCCCCCATCAGCGCAAGAGAAAGAGCACGACGCATTGGTTCGTCATAGACGTTACTCATCATCTCCCCCGTTCTGAAAACCCGGGGTGGGATCGCAACCAATCGCATGCGCAATAGACGCGCAGGAAATAGCGAAATAAAGGTACGCCAAGTACCTTTATAGCTCCCTCTCATCCGGACTTTCACCGTCGGTCCTGGAATCTCACCAGATCCACCGTTCGCTGGCTGCCAACGGGTCGCAGACTTTACTGCCGGTTCGGAATTACACCGACCCCGGAAACTACATCTGAAGTATACCCATGCAAAATAAGCCCAAATACTGGGGAGGAGTGATTGCGGTCGCTAAATCAAGCTTGTTTTGATACGTGCCCCCGGTCGGACTCGAACCGACACTGGAAGGATTTTAAGTCCTCTGTCTCTGCCATTGGACTACGGGGGCTCAATGGTTGGCTTAGATTACACGCTAGCGGTGATCAGTTTTCCGCATTCTCAGAAGGATGAAAATCCATCACTATCGCTGTCGAATCTTGACCATGCGCTATGTTGATATTGGGCAAAGTTGCCAGATACACGGACAAAATCGAACTAACTAATAGCTTGGTCACAAAAACTCTCCGTTTCGTTTTCAAAGGAATGTAGGAGATTCACGACTTCTGTCTCTTGCGACTTAGTACGAAGATCATCCTCGCTCTGCCTTGCAAAATCATCCCAGGTAAGAAAAGCCCATTTCCCCGATGCCCTCCCGCGGAGAAAGTCAGTTCCCAAAGTCAGCATTTGCTCATGTATTGAAAAAACCCACGCTTTTTCACTCAACGAATAATCTAGCGCTATCTCCGCTGTCAATAGTGCATATGCTTTGGCAGCTTCTCGATCAGCGGACATGATTCGGCTAAAACTTCTCGATCCAAAATCCTTATTTGAGTTAATCAATAGAACAATGTTTGCAATGTGAACGTATTGCCAAGGATCGCAAGAATTAAACCTCTCCAACCAGTCCGGAATGTCTTGAGAGACTTTTAACGCGGAAGCATCTTTTTTCCAGCGAGAAACAATTCTTGTTAATGAACTTTCCCACTCAGTCGTATCAAGGACGACTCTCATTAGTTCATTACCATTCATAATACGAGACTTTAATTCCGTGAGACATCCGTGTACAGCGAGATCAGGGTGAATCTGCGGGTGAGAATTTATGTTGCGAGTATCAGGGTGATACGTGGGGTGAAGTTAAGGTACTACTTAGCAAGTTTCAAGGCAGAGATCATGATTTTATCGAGTTGCTCGTACGTCAGTTTTCCCGTGAATGTGTTCTGCTGACTTGGGTGATAACTTGCGAGCAAATATCTCTTGATCCCATCAGATCCCGTAAACGTGGTTTTTACACCGTGGGCAAATTTGAGACGAGGTTTTGGAAGATCTTCTCCCAGCTCAGAGAGAGTTGCAAAAAGGGAATTCCACGCAAGATTTCCAAGTGCAAGAAAAACTCTTACAGTCGGGAAAATGAGTCGAATTTCTTCAGACAAATATTTATTGCACTCATGTTTTTCATCAGTACTTGGTTTGTTATCTGGAGGCGCGCAGTGCACCGCACAGGTTATTCGCGTGTTAATCAATTCCTGTCCGTCGTTAATCCCTGTGCTTGTTGAAAGCTTAGCTAAACCAGCGCTATGCAGCGATCTATAAAGCCAATCACCTGAGCTATCACCAGTAAAGATTCTTCCGGTGCGGTTGGCGCCGTGTGCGCCTGGAGCCAAACCGACAATGAGAATCTTCGCATCGGAAGGACCGAATCCTGGAACGGGTTTTCCCCAGTATTTATCATTTTCGTAAGCTTTGCGTTTTGTAATGGCAACTTCTTCTCGCCAGTCAACTAGACGAGGGCAGTCCGTACATTTAACTATCGCCTTATCGAGCAGCGGTAATGTTCTAAAGTGCAAGGCCCCAAGCCATTCCATCAAGAATGTCGGATTCGGAAGCCACAAACTCTGACGCGCCCGTTAAAGTCATAACTCGTGAGAGAACAAGTGCTCCTGAAGTAATTACGTCAACGCGGCCAGGGTGCATATAACCCAGGGCTGCAATTTCCTCACGATTCATACTTTGAAACATGGCTGCAACTTGATGAACTTTCTCGGCCGAGATTCGAGAAAGGTGAATTGCGTAGCGATCATATTCAGAGAGGTTGAGCGCTGCTGCTGCAACCGTCGTAGCTGTTCCCGCAACCGCGACAAGAGTTGCTACGCTCGAGAATTTCACTTCGTTACCAGCGTCATTTATCGCAGCATCGATATCAAGGATTGCGGCCTCTAGCTGTTCTTTCGTAGGCGGCTGAGAAGTGAGGTGCCGCTCAGACATTCTGACACAACCAATATTTACGCTTTTTGCAGAATCAACACCTGACGTCCCGAGAACAAATTCCGTGGAACCTCCGCCAATATCGACAACAAGAAATGGCCCATCGCTTTGTTGAAGTTCTTTGGTTGCGCCAAGAAAAGAGAGTGATGCTTCCTCTGTTCCTGGAATCACTTCAGGTTCAATTCCCAGTATCTCTCGAACCCCATCAATGAATAGGTGGCGATTTGTCGCATCACGTGTAGCGCTTGTTGCGCAAAAACGGATTTTTTCAACACCCTTGCTACGAATTGATTCCGCAAATTTTTGAGTAGCTTTCAATGTTCTCGAGATTGCTTCGGGATCAAATTGCCCTGTTTTATCTACGCCTTGCCCAAGTCTCACTATTTCCATATCGCGCACGACTTCACGAAAATTTGCACCAGCAATATCTGCAATCAGAAGTCGAATGGAATTCGTTCCACAATCTATAGCCGCTACTCGCATGGGTTTTCCAACCACCATTGTGGAAGAGCCGCTAACGCCTCGTCTCCAAATGGATTTACATCAGCTCCTGCACCAAGAGAGTGAGCAACGAGTGAGTGAAGGCATTTCACTCGAGATGGCATTCCGCCAGCGCTGATTCCAGCAACTTCTGGAACATCAATTCCAAGAGCCGTTCTTGCAGCGATGTAATCATCGTGTGCAGCTTGGTACTTTCCTGCCAGTTCGTGATCAACGGCTAGACGATCTTGCATCTGCATCATCATTCCCGTTGTTTCAAGAGTTGAAATAGCTCCAGTTAAACGTGGGCACGTTGCATAGTAAAAAGTTGGAAAAGGAGTTCCATCTGAAAGACGTGGTGGAGTTTCAACCACCGCAGGTTTTCCGCAAGGACAGCGATAAGCGATCGCGTGAACATCACGTGGTGTTCGACCTAATTGAATGGCAATTGCATCCAAATCTTCTTGCGTAGGTTTTTCGCTCATTTGGTTTGATTCGTACTCGTGATGGACGAAATCACCTTGTAGTACCAAGGTAATCCTGTCGGGATATTGTCAGCGATTGGTGCTGCAGGCGCATTCGGATCCTTGGTAATTGAATCAGGAGCTCCGAGAACAATGTATTGACGCTCTCCTGGATAAACGTAATGAAGACGAGTACGTGCTTGCGCTGCGACGAATGCTGGATCATTCCATTGTGCCAAATCTTGTGCTGCTTTTTTAAGCACGGCCTGACTGTCGTGTAATTGCGAACTTAGTGCGCTGATTTGTGCCCGTTGAGTGAAGTAACGCTGAAGCGGCGGTGCCAATGTCACGCCAAGAAGAAGGAGAACTGTCGCAACCGCGAGAGTTCTCCCACCCTTGTTCATAACTCTAAATTAGCCGTTAACGCGAGGAAATGCTGTGCGACCTGCATAAAAAGCAGAATCTGCTAGCTCTTCTTCGATACGAAGTAGTTGGTTGTACTTAGCTACGCGCTCTGAGCGAGCAGGTGCACCAGTCTTGATCTGACCACATTCAAGAGCCACTGCAAGATCGGCAATCGTTGTATCTTCTGTTTCACCTGAACGGTGAGACATCATCGAACGATAACCAGCGCGGTGCGCCATTGAAACTGCATCGATTGTCTCAGTCAAAGTTCCAATTTGATTAACTTTAACGAGAAGAGCATTCGCTGTATTTGCTTCAATTCCACGAGCAAGGCGCTTTGGATTTGTTACGAACAGGTCATCTCCCACAATCTGAATCTTGTTTCCAAGTTCAGCTGTCATCTTCGCCCAACCTTCCCAGTCATCCTCACTGAGTGGGTCTTCAATAGAAACAATTGGATAGGACTTAACGAGATCTGCGTAGTACGCAATCATTTCGTCAGAAGAGGATTTATGTCCTTCAAAGTCATACTTACCCTTATCGTGAAATTCTGTTGCTGCAACGTCCATCGCAAGCGCGATTTCCTTGCCGGGCTTGAATCCAGCAGCTTCGATTGCTTCGAGAATGAGATCAAGTGCAGCTCGGTTGCTTTCAAGGTTTGGAGCAAATCCACCCTCATCACCGATAGAAGTAGCAAGACCACGCTTCTTCAGTACAGCTTTAAGGCTGTGATAAATCTCAGCACCCCAACGGAGTGACTCTTTAAATGATTCTGCGCCAATTGGTGCAACCATGAATTCTTGAACATCAACATTTGTGTCAGCGTGTGCGCCACCGTTAAGAATGTTCATCATTGGAACTGGAAGAGTATGTGCGGTTGGTCCACCGATGTAACGGAAGAAAGAAAGGTCAGCGCTTTCTGCTGCTGCGCGAGCAACTGCAAGTGAAACGCCAAGAATTGCGTTCGCACCTAACTTGCTCTTGTTCTCTGTTCCATCAAGGTCAATCATTTCCTGATCAACAAGACGCTGATCTTGAGCATCAAATCCAATAACTGAAGGAGCAATTTTGTCGTTTACGAAATCAACGGCTTTCTCAACGCCTTTACCCAAATAACGCTTGCCACCGTCACGAAGTTCAGCCGCCTCGAATGCACCTGTTGAGGCACCGCTTGGGACTGCAGCGCGAGCGCTGTTTCCATCTTCAAGAACAACTTCAACCTCAACGGTTGGGTTTCCGCGTGAATCAAGAATTTCGCGGGCATGTACGGCATCAATTAAGGCCACAAGGGTCTCCTTCTATTTATTGTATTTCGAGTTCGGGGCACCGTCGTTGGTATGAACTTTTGTAAATTCTGGGGCAATCTTATCGTGAAGCAGCGCCCGATTCGTGAGCGTGAATTTTGGCGATGTACTCCTTGGTAGCCGCCCGAAGTGCCGCCTCAGGGTCAATTCCTTGGGCTTGAATCTGATCAATTAATCCCAAAAGAAGGCGACCTGCATTATCCGCAGAAATCTCGCCATCTACCTTGAGAGAGTGCTCTACAGGGATGTCATATCCATATTTTTCAGCTCGGTATAAAACTTTTGCCGCTAGAGGAAGAGCTGGTTGGCCCATTGGCACACCGTCAGTTGCAGAGGTCCGCCCCTTCTCCTCTTTCTTGATTGCTTCCCAATTTTCTAAAACGTCAGCGCTATTTTCTACGACAACATCGCCGAAGACGTGGGGATGGCGGCGAATTAATTTATCCGCAACGCCTTCTGCAACTTCTTCAATTCCAAAAGGTTGAGATGATGCTTCCTCGGCCATGCGAGCATGGAAGAACACTTGCAAAAGTACATCTCCAAGTTCTTCCCGCATTTCCACTCGATCGCCTTTTTCAACGGCATCGATGAATTCATAGGACTCTTCGAGTAAATACTTAAGAAGTGTTTCATGGGTTTGTTCAGCATCCCACGGGCAACCGCCAGGGGAACGCAACTTATCCATTGTTGCGCGCAAGCGCTCCAACTGAGATTCAGCCACGTATTTTACTTTTTAACTGAGCCTGATGCTAAAGGCGCTGCAACAATTGTTGCGCGTGCTGAATCCCAAGTTCCGTAGCGAGGATTAACACTTACCTTCAATTTATCAGCTTCAGCTGCAACAAGTTTTTGAACTGTTGCTGAAACGTCTGCAGACGCGACTCCACTTGCTAGAAGCGCTTCGCTAATCTTTGCAGACATCAAATAGGTGTGGAAATAATCTCGAAGATTTGCAGGTGCGATACCAGCATTGACCAAAGCTGTTGGGAGCTGTTTTACTCCGCCAACTTGATCTGTAATCTTCTTGATTTCATCACTAACTTCTTGTTCGGTAATAGTTATCTTGTGGTCCGCTCCAAGTTGATTGAGCAGTTCTGCAATAACAAAGAAAGTAACCTGGTTCCGATTTAAAGCTTCACCTGAATCTAGCGTCATCCCAGCCGTTGAAACTTTAGTGCGCTCGGCAAGCATTTCATCAACAGTCTTTTGGATCTTGTCGATTGAGATGCTCTTCTTCCCGATTGTTGCAGCTGAATTAGGGGGCGTACATGCCGTAAGAAGAAGTAAAAGGCCAGCAGTTGCAGCCACGGTCATCTTCTTGCTGGTGGTAAAAGCCTTTTTCAAGTCGAGCTCCATTTCACTTATTAAAGAGAGTCTTGAGCACATCTAGGGCCCACGACAGGGTTGAAGTATCCCCTACATTCACGTCTGCTTGCGAGTCGGGGCGGAGGTTCAATTGCGTGCCTTTCGCCACCATCACTGTTTTTATGCTGGGCTTGATGAGTGTTCCTGGGAAAACTCGCAATGTTCGGACTTGGGCTGATTCCGGGAGCTCAATAGGAGTCAATTTAAGGTACTTGCCTTGGAGAACCACTTCGGTCAAACCTAAGCTTTTCGCAAAGGCTCGTATGCGTGCAACGGCGATCAGATTCAAGGCTGGCTCTGGCATCTGCCCGAATCGATCCACGAGCTCTTCCACAATCGCATCCAACTCTGCACCAGTGTGGGTATCGGCCATTCTGCGATACAAATCTAAACGTAATCTTTCGGAAGGCACGTACTCGACTGGCAGATGAGCAGTTACTGGAAGCTCCACTTTGCAGTCACGAACTCTTTCTTCTGTATCAATAATCCCGGTTTTAAAATCTTCAACAGCTTCGCCAACCATGCGCATATATAAATCAAATCCAACTTCTGCAATATGTCCTGATTGCTCACCGCCAAGCAAATTTCCTGCACCACGAATTTCCAAATCTTTGAGTGCGACCTGCATTCCCGATCCAAGGTCAGTATTTGTTGCAATTGTCTTCAGTCGGTCATGTGCAATTTCAGTCAGAGGTTTATCTGCGGAATACAAGAAATAGGCATACGCTCTCTCGCGCCCACGACCTACGCGCCCACGAAGTTGATGAAGTTGGGATAGCCCGAAAGTATCCGATCGATCGACAATGAGAGTATTTGCATTTGGAATATCAATTCCGCTTTCAATGATGGTGGTACAGACTAAAACATCATATTCGCGCTCCCAGAATGCAAGAATGACATCTTCTAATTCGCGTTCGCTCATTTGCCCGTGCGCAACGCCAATTCGCGCTTCAGGCACAAGAGTGTGAAGACGTACTGCCATTGCATCAATTGAGTCCACTCGATTGTGTACGAAGAAGACTTGCCCGTCGCGGAGTAATTCTCGGTGAATTGCTGCAGTTACTTGTTTGTCATCATAAAAACCTACATAAGTAAGCACAGGATGACGCTCCTCAGGTGGAGTCGTAATATTCGACATTTCCCGAATTCCCGTAATGGCCATTTCAAGGGTGCGCGGAATCGGTGTTGCAGACATTGAAAGTACATCCACATTTGTGCGTGTTTTCTTCAATTCCTCTTTGTGTTCTACGCCAAATCGCTGTTCCTCATCGACGATAACAAGTCCCAAATCTTTAAATTGGATATCTTTCGAAAGAAGGCGATGAGTTCCAATGGCAATATCGATTGAACCATCGGCCAAGCCCGCAACAATGTTTTTGCTCTCCTTCGCGGTATTAAATCTGGATAAACCGGAAACTCGAACAGGAAAACCAACATAGCGGTTCATAAAAGTCGTTAGATGTTGTTGAACAAGCAAAGTTGTCGGCACAAGTACTGCAACCTGTTTTCCATCTTGAACAGCTTTAAATGCTGCTCGGATAGCGATTTCCGTTTTTCCGTAGCCCACATCACCACACACAACTCGATCCATTGGATGTCTAGCTTCCATATCGCGTTTAACTTCATCAATAGTCGATAGCTGATCAATAGTTTCTACATACGGAAAAGCTTCTTCCAAATCTCTCTGCCAAGGAGTGTCGGGGGAAAAAGCGAAACCAGGGGCGGCCATACGTGCTGCGTATAGCTGAATTAACTCAGCTGCAATCTGTTTGACTGCTTTGCGGGCTTTTCGTTTTGCAGTCTGCCAATCAGTTCCGCCGATTCTGTGCACGGCAGGCGCCTCTCCACCAACATAGCGAGTAACTTGCTCCAAAGTATCCGTTGGCACGAAGAGACGATCGGCCGGTTGACCGCGCTTGGAAGGTGCGTACTCAATCACCATATATTCCCGTGAGATACCGCCGGCAGTTCGTTGGACTAATTCAATATATCTACCAACACCGTGCTGTTCGTGGACAACGAAATCTCCGCTCTTTAGTTCTAACGGATCAATCGCCTTCTTCCGTCGCGATGGCATTCTTGCTTGATCTTTATTCGATGTTCTCTGTCCCGATATATCTTTTTCAGTTATCAAAACCGTTTTCGCAGAGTGGCCTATATATCCATGTTCGATTGGAGTTACGGTGAGATACAGAGCATCGCGAGTCAGAGCGCTATCAATACGATCGACAATACGAGTTGGGATATCGGCTTCGATGAAAATCTGGTTAAAGCGATCAATGATTCCTGGCCCCGATCCAGTGAATATGACGAGATATCCTTCTTTGACCCATTCCTTCATTTCATCTACAGCAACTGGAATTTTCCCGGCATAAACTGGAATTGCTTCGAATTCTTCTTTGCTTACAACGACATCGAGTTCTCCGCCGTAAGGATTAATAGAAGCCCACTCCAAGCCCTTTGTGTCCGCGAAATTCCTGAGGGCATCCATTGAGAAATACCCACCGAGTTCAAGCTGGGAAGAAATATCAATCGGCGCAGTTCCGCCGAGCGCTGCATTGGACCATGAGGCATCCAAGAACTCTTTATTTGTTTCAATTAAATCTAGCGCCCTTGAATCAACACGAGGGGAATCAATCACCACAACCTCAAAATTCTGCGGCAAGAATTCAAGTAAATTCCTTAAGTCATCGGTTAGTGCTGCAGTAAGTGATTCCATGCCATCAACTGTGATTCCTTCTGCCAACTTGCTACACATTTGCGAAAGTTGTGGAAATTCCGCTGCCAAATAACCAGCTTGCTTTTTAATTTCATCAGTCAGCAGAAGTTCTCGACAGGGATATGTCAATAATTCACCAACGACTGGAGAGAAAGTTCTTTGATCGGCGACGGTAAAGAGTCCTATCTCCTCAATCACATCCCCGAAAAAATCCACACGAACTGGATGCTCTTGATCGGCTGGGAAGAAATCAACGATTCCACCTCGCACAGCAAAGTCGCCGCGCTTTTCAACCAAATCAGTTCTCATAAATCCGAAAAATGATAAACGCGCGATAAGCGAATCGAGCGAAAGAGAGGAACCGAGTTCAAGTCTTATCGGTTCAGTTTTCAACAGCGCGCCATTGATCGGCTGAATTAATCCTCTAACAGAAGTTACAACTACTCGAATTTCTGAGGAGCCTTCAAGTTGATGAAGTGCTTTGTAACGAGCGGCAATAGTGTCGCTCTTCGGACTCAATTTTTCATGAGGAAGTGTTTCCCACGGTGGAAAATTAATAACATGAGAAGCGCCGATATATGTTGCAAGCTCTTCGCTCAGCTCGTCAGCTCGTCTGGACGATGAGGTCACGAGGAGAATTGGGTGTTGCATCGCTCGTTGAGCGGCAATCAAGCCTTGCGCTGCAGTTATCGATGTAACAACCGAACCACCTGATGAAGATGGGGGCAAGACATCAGTCATCGCTTTCAACAGCGCCATGTATCCATCCCTTCGGGCTCTGAAAACAGCTGTAACCCCCACTTCTAAAAGAAGGGGGGTCAGACAGGGCTCGTAGGCCTGTCCACATGACAAGTGTATTAACTTTTCACAGGCTTTCTCACTATATGAATTTAGGTATCAGGAACCGAGATTTGGATGGAATGATTCACCCATGACATTGCAAGAAGACGGGGCCGCGCTCAGAAGTGACGTGCGACGTCTTGGAGACCTCTTGGGTCAAAGCCTTGTGCGTCAGGTTGGGGATGATCTCCTTCAGCTTGTAGAAGCAGTGCGTAAAGCAATCCGCGAAGGCAGCGGGGAAGAAATTTTGGACAAGCTCTCGTCTGAAGAAAGTATTCAACTCGTTCGCGCGTTCAGCACATACTTCAACTTGGCGAACGTTGCGGAGCAAGTTCACCGTGCTCGCGTTCTCTCTGAACAACGAAATGCCGGTGGATCGTGGCTAAGCCGCGCAGTAGATCGAATTATTGAAGCACAATCAGCAAGCCAGCAAACCGGGCATGAGTTAACCCAAGAAAATATTCAAGAATGGGTTAACAACTTCTCTGTTCGACCTGTCTTTACCGCTCACCCCACCGAAGCCGCGCGCCGTTCAGTGTTGAGTAAATTAGGAACAATCGCAGACTTACTAGATGACCCAGACACATCTATAAGAAATATCCGCTTAGCGGAAGCAGTAGACCTTCTTTGGCAAACAGATGAACTTCGCATTGGTCGACCAGAACCTTTAGATGAAGCAACGAATGCGCTTTATTATTTAGATGATCTTTTCACTATGACAATGCCAGAAGTACTCGATGATTTTGCTCGCGAGTTAAAACGCTTAGGAGTAGAAGTATCGCCGACCGCCCGTCCATTTAGTTTTGGTACGTGGATTGGTGGAGATCGTGATGGAAATCCTCACATCACTCCAGAAGTAACCACAAAAGCAATTACGCTTCAAACTGGCCACTTCATTCGCTCAATGCTTAAATCAATCGATGAACTTCGCCAAGCACTCTCTGTCTCTACTCGTATTGTTGGGGTTTCCCCGGAACTGCTTGAATCAGTAAAAGTTGACCTTACGCGCCTTCCAGAAATTGAAGATAGATACCGCCGTTTAAATGTTGAGGAGCCTTACCGCTTAAAAGCTACGGCAATTCGTCACCGTTTGATTTTGACCCAACGCCGTCATGCCGCAGGAGCGCCGCATGAAGTAGGGCGAGATTACGACAGCACATCCGAACTCCTCACAGATCTTGCATTAATGCGCACTTCGTTGCTGGCGCACAACGGCGAATTGATTGCTACAGGACTTCTTGAGCGCGTCATCCGATCTGTTTCATCGTTTGGAATTACTCATGCCACGATGGATGTTAGAGAGCACTCCGATGCACACCACCACGCATTAAGCCAGATTCTTGGGCAGCGTTATAACGAGCGCACAGCAACACTTTTAAGCGAATTAAAGAACCCGAGCAAGCCGGACTTGTCCGGACTTGATGACGATGGCCTGAAAACGCTTAATACATTTGTTGCAATCCGCGAACTCATTGAAAAATTTGGTCCAGAAGTTATCGAGACTTACATCATTTCTATGACCAAGGGGCACGAGGATGTTTTGGCCCCAGTCTTATTGGCTCAAATCGCTGGCCTGGTCTCTCTTCAACCAGATAATCAATTCGCACTGGTGGGCTTTGCTCCCCTGCTTGAAACCGTTGCCGAACTTCGAGCTGCAGACACAATTCTTGATGCGCTGCTTTCTAATCCGGAATACCGAGACATCGTGCGGCTTCGTGGAGAAATTCAAGAAGTAATGTTGGGTTATTCAGATTCGAATAAAGATGCGGGCATCGCAACATCTCAATGGGAAATACATAAAGCTCAAAGAAAGCTCCGTGACATCGCGATGAAGCACGGCGTTAAATTGCGCCTATTCCATGGTCGTGGCGGTTCTGTTGGTCGCGGTGGCGGTCCCACTTATGACGCACTGATTGCTCTTCCTTGGGGAACGCTTGACGGACAAATCAAAATGACAGAACAAGGCGAAGTCATAAGTGATAAATATGCCATTCCTGCCCTTGCTCGCGAGAATGTCGAACTCACTCTTGCAGCTGCTCTTGAAGCAACTGTGCTCAATCGCTCAGCTCGTCAAAGTGTTGAAGATTTAGAAAAGTGGAATTCGTGCATGAATCTCATCAGTGATAATTCATTCGCAACATATCGCTCACTTATTGACCACAAAGATCTGCCTGCATATTTCTATGCATCAACACCTGTAGAACAACTTGGTGATCTATTTCTCGGATCCCGCCCATCTCGTCGTCCTGATGCATCAGGCGGTTTAGGTTCACTCCG
>CANCGX010000004.1 GCA_947377725.1 Actinomycetota bacterium | reverse complement strand
ATTGCTTACGCTGCATATCTCCATGCCCGCGTAACTATTGGCTGGCGTGGCCGCAGAGCCGCATGGCTCTGCCTATTTGCTGGCTCAACTTTTCTCTTTAATTATGTTTACGTAAATGTTTGGGGAACAGGAAGACATACTTACTCTGGCCTCTAATACGGTTCTTTAAAATTTAGAGTTTACGTAAGAAATCTGGATCGTCATCCGGAGGAATAATTCTTGGCTTTTGTCCGTAGCCACGTCCTTTTCCAGGACTCTTTGGTCGGCCAATAAAAATCCACATTAGTCCTCCAAAACCCCCGAAGAGCAAAATGAAAATTAACCAGGCCCATTTTGGAAGTCTGCGAACTTGTTCTTGTTCGGTGCGTGCGCAATCAAAGAGCGAATAAAGCTGAATGATTATAGAAATTATAAGAATGAACGCATCAACTTTTACCATGGCTCTACTTTAATCCTTTATATGACCAACGCGATTGCAAGCGCTGTGGATAGGAGGAGTTGCAAGCGTCCGGTTTTACCTAAAAGTGGAATCAAATCCACTCCGCGTGCACCGCTTTGGATTGGGCGAATTATCTGAAGGGTTATTGGCAATAAGAGGATGCTGACCACCGCAAAGGGAGCAACCAGGATGCCGAAGAGAGATGCCAGGTGCGCAAAAACAAGCAGGGAGATAAAGAAGTTCCGAGCTTTCTTATCGCCCATGCGAACTGCCAGAGTTCTTTTCCCAACAAGCTGATCTTTTGGGAGGTCTCGGAGATTATTTATAGCAAGAATTGCACACGATAAAGATCCTACGGGGATGGAGAATAGAAACGCTTGCCAACTCAAACTCTCTGTTGCGACATAAAAGGTGCCAGTTGTTGCAACAATTCCAAAGAAAAGAAATACCGAGATTTCACCGAATCCGCGATACCCGTAAGGTTTTGAGCTCCCTGTGTACGTCCAGGCAGCGATTATTGAAATCAAACCGATAAGAATCAAGAAAAGTGAAGTGCGAAACGCGAGTATGGAACCAGCAACTGCGGCAAACCCAAAAGCAAGAAATGCAGCACGTTTTACTGCTTCGGCACTAGCAAGACCACTGCCTACAAGACGCAATGGACCCACACGATTTTCATCAGTCCCTTTAACGCCATCGGAGTAGTCATTCGCGTAATTCACAGCAACCTGCAGCGCAAGACTGACTACAAGAGCCAGAGCAGCATTTAAATAACTAACATGATCGCCAATTCGATAAGCAAGTGCTGTGGCAATGAGAACGGGGGAGATGGCTGCAGGCAACGTACGTGGACGTGCTCCAGCAACCCATTTAGATGCAGAAGTCATTAGCCAATAGTCTCAAATAAATCTCTAAGTTTCTTTCGATCTGGTTTGCCAATTGAAATAAGTGGGATTTCGGTATTAAAAATTAGTTCTTTGGGAACGGCGTGACCACCGAACTCAGTTCGAAGTGAGTCCTTAATCAAATTAGGCTCCATGGATCCATCGATGACAAGTACTAACTTTTCTCCCCATTCCTTATCGGGAATCGAAAGACTTGCAAATCGCTGCCGTGGGAATTTCTCGTGTAAAAAGTTATCAATAACAGAGAGAGAAATCTTCTTCCCTCCTGTATTAATTTGATCATCCAATCTACCCAAGACGACTAATTTATCTCCATCAACTTTTCCGCTATCGCTGGTGATAAACCATTCTCCATCGGTTACCTGCTTCCAGAGTTCTGGAGCATTGAGGTATCCCATGGCTCTCATTGATCCAGCAAGCTCAATTGCGCCTTCAGAATTAATTCGGAATTGAACACCTTCTAGTGCCGTGTCGTTGTAAATACAGCCGCCACTCATTTCTGACATTCCATATGTGGTTACTGGATTAATTCCCGCTTTGCGTGCCTGTTCGAGAAGTGCGCCACTTGAGGCGGCGCCACCAACTAAAACAGCTTTTGCATTTTGTAAATGCTTCAATAATTTCTCTTCACCATGCAAAGCTCTATGAAGTTGCGTCGGAACAATTGCCGTGAATACTGCACTCGTATTCATATCGACGGGTTCAGTACCCAATTGAATGGCGCGCACCAAAACGTTTATTCCGGCAATATGAGTAATTGGAAGCAAGAGCGACCAGGTATCACCAGCGACAGCGCCTAAGAATTTATGTGATGCAACTGCTCCTGCGATAAGTGCCGAAGCTGAAAGAGCCACATCTTTTGGTTCCCCAGAGGACCCACTCGTGGGAACAACAACTGCACAATCCGCAGGAACGGATTGGCGAGATGTATGGCCAACAGTGATTGCAGGGCCACTTCCCGATAGGGCGTCTTTAAGCGCCTCAAAAATTTGTGGGATTTCCCACTCAGGGGTTATGTGTAGGAGATCTCTTGCTGGGAGCTGCGACTCTAGATGTGTGAAGTTTTCCATGACCCCCGTAGGCTACCTCTATGAGCAAGCCAATAAAACGAGAATTTGGTAGCCGCACCATCCCTGCTTGGGAAATAGGTGCTGGCGGTGAAGGTTTTAAAGATATTACGTATTTGGTTGCTGAAGGCATCGCCAAAATAACCATTAACCGCCCAGAAGTTCACAACGCGTTTCGACCAGAGACCCTGGCGGAATTACGAATTGCATTTGATTTAGCTCGTGACGATGATCAAGTAGGCGTAATAATTTTTACCGGTGCCGGAGATGAAGCTTTTTGTTCAGGTGGCGATATAAATGTTCGCGGAGATGATGGATATATTGGTTCAGATGCTTTAGGTAAAAAAGGTATCGGCCGACTCAATGTCCTAGATCTGCAAGTACAAATCAGGCGAACACCTAAACCAATCATTGCAATGGTTGCGGGTTGGGCAATTGGTGGGGGCCACGTTCTGCATGTTGTTTGTGATTTAACAATCGCTGCAGACAATGCGAAGTTTGGTCAGACTGGACCAATGGTTGGTTCTTTTGATGGTGGATATGGAGCAGGATTATTAGCTGCGCATATTGGCCAAAAGAAAGCCCGAGAAATTTGGTTCCTTGCTCGACAATACGATGCTCAAGAAGCACTCGATATGGGGCTAGTTAATACTGTGGTTGCACTTTCTGAATTGGAAGCAGAAACTGTTTCTTGGTGTCGAGAAATTCTGAAGCATTCTCCAATGGCGCTACGTCTGTTGAAGGCTGGATTAAATGCGGCCGATGATGGATTAGCCGGAGTCCAACAACTTGCAGGCGATGCAACTCTTCTATTCTATTTAACAGAAGAAGGACAAGAAGGTCGTAACGCGTTTCAAGAGAAACGCGAACCGGATTTTGGAAAGTTTCCCAAGCGTCCATAAATCCTATGAACCACTTCCCGTCTGACATCTTCGTTGATTTCAACGTCGTTTCTATTCCCACGAAAACAAACTTTCGTGGAATAACGAATAGGGAAGTAGCGATATTTAGCGGTAGCGAAGGTTGGAGCGAATTTTCGCCATTTGTAGAATATTCGAACAGGGAATCATCAACATGGTTACGTGCAGCAGTTGAAGCATCAAACACTCCTTGGCCACATCTTTACCGAAAGAGTATTCCCATTAATGCAACTCTGCCGAATGTTTCGCCTGAAAAAGTAGCGGGAGTATTGAAGAATTTTGAAGGCTGCACGACTGTAAAAATTAAGATCGATAACTTCATTTCTGGAGCTGAACTTGTCGAAGAAACACTTAACATATTGCCCGGCACCAAAATCAGGTTGGATGTAAACGGGTCTTGGAGTTTGGACGAAGCCCTGCTTTATCTTTACGATTTTCATCTTCGATTCGGTAATGTCTTTGAATATATTGAACAACCTTGCACAAGTTTTGACGACTTAGTAAAACTTAAATCTGAAATTCCAATGAAGATAGCCCTTGATGAATCGATTCGAAAAAATTTGGATGGTGATTTATCTGATCTGGCAAAAGCCGGGGATGTTGCAATCATTAAATGGGCACCAAGTGGCGGGTTCGCTTCGGCTCACGAAATTGCGAATACCGTTTGTCTTCCTGTAGTAATTTCAAGCGCGCTAGATACAGGAATCGGAATTTCTCATTCCTTAGCGTTAGCGGGTTCTTTCGAAAACCTTGATTTCGCATGCGGTCTCGGTACTGTCGCGCTTCTTGAATCAGATATCTGTGAGCCAGCGCTTATACCCACACAAGGTTTTCTCGACGTGAATCGAGTGGAGCCGAATTTTGCATTAGTTGAAAAGTATCAAGCGAGTGAAGATCGCCAGGAATGGTGGAAGAATCGGGTTGCTGATATTTGGAAGGAGTGGAATCTGTGACGTCATCTCACCTTGCTCGCTCCACCATTCGACAACTTATTGAGTTGGGCGTCAGCGATTTTGTTCTCTCGCCCGGTTCTCGAAATGCGCCACTCTCACTTGCGCTATTTGAAGCATCACAGCGAGGATTTATTGATTTGCATGTTCGAATTGATGAACGAGGCGCAGCTTATTTTGCTTTAGGAATTTCCAAAGCTTCAGATAAGTATGTTGCTTTGATTTGCACGAGCGGAACAGCAGCGGCTAACTATCATCCTGCTGCTCTAGAGGCTTATCACTCTGGAAATAAAATCCTTTTCATCACTGCCGATAGGCCTGCACGACTCAGAAATACCGGCGCTAACCAAACAACAATCCAAACTGGGATTCTTTCTCCGATTTCAACTGTAGATACCGCCGAACCAATCGAATGCCAAAAGCTCCTAATTGGCGGTCCCGTGCACGTGAATCTTCAGTTCGATGAGCCACTCTTAGAAAGCGATGCTGAGATAGATTGGCTTGCAGGACTTAAAGTTATTCCCCATGTAAGTTCAGTAAAATCTGAGGGAATCTTGGAAGTTTCGCCTCGATCAATAATTGTAATTGGCCACGACTGCGCGGGCCTTCCTATTGAATCGGTTAGAGATTTGGCTTCGAAATCGGGTATCCCAGTTATCGCGGAAGATCCCGTTTCTTTTGATTTTGCTGTTCCACATGCTGCGCTATTTCTCTCTGATGAACAGATTAGAAATACCTTGAAAGCAGAGAACATAATTGTGATTGGTCGGACCACGCTTTCTCGAAGCGTTAATTCTTTTATTTCTCAAACGTCACAGGTTTTCGTAATTGACCCTCGAACTGAAACAATTGATATTCGGCGTGAGGCAACAAAATTATTTTCTTCGATGCCAACTCGGATTGTCTCTGAAATAGATCCTCAATGGAATCAGCTCTGGAAAGTTGCTGGAGAAAGCGCCGAGAAAGCGATTGCGCTTGGCTGGTCTGAACAGCTTGTTGCGCGCGAAATAATTCGAAACATTCCTGCCGAGTCTGCTCTTTTTGTTGGTTCCTCTCGACCGGTGCGGGATATAGAAGCTTTCGCACAACCTCGATCCGGAGTGCGAGTTTTTGCAAATCGAGGGTTGGCGGGTATTGATGGAAACATTTCAACGGCATTTGGTATTTCAACGGTTTTCGAACGGACGTATTCAATCCTTGGAGACTTAACGTTTCTTCATGATATTTCTGCGCTTGCGAATACCCACACGAGCAACCACACAATATTTATTATCGATAACAACGGCGGAGGAATATTTTCAACCTTGCCACAATCCGGGTCGGATGGTTTTGAAAAAATCTTTGGAACTCCACACAATCTGAATGTTGAGTCAGTAATTAAAGGATTTGGTTATTCCGTTGAAAAAGTTAAAACTGTAAGCGACATGAATAGAACTTTCCATCACGAAGGCCTGCATTTTGTTGTAATTGAAGTTCCAGATCGAGAAGCCAATGCGCGTGAATTAAAGAAGATGCATCAAAGCGTTGCTAATGCCGTGCGCATTGGTAGCAACTTAGCCTGACTTTCAGCTAATTCTTCAAGGGGATTTGATCCTGCAACTATTCCGCAACCAGCGAACAGCCTTATGGAAAGTTGATTGTCAGCAAGTTGACCACAACGAAGGGCAATACCAACCTCGCCATCTCCACGTGCGTCAATCCATCCCACAGGCCCGGCGTAACGACCGCGCGACATTCCTTCGATCTCTGAGATAACTTCTCGAGCGCTATCGGTGGGCGTTCCGCATACGGCTGCAGAGGGGTGCAACGCTTTAATCACAGTGAACATGTCGACTGGAGTGGCAGATTCGTTAACAACTCCAGTGACGTCAGTTGCAAGGTGCATAACGTTTGATAAATGGAGCACAAAAGGAGATTCAGGAACATTTGTAGAAGAACAGAATGGCGCAAGCGCCTCTGCAACAGAACGAACGGCATATTCATGTTCTTCTAGATCTTTGGATGATTTGGCAAGAGTCGCTGCAAGCGTTAAATCTTTTGCTTCATCGCCAGTTTTACGAATCGTTCCGGCTAGTACTCGAGAGGTCACTAAAGATTTGCTTAGTCGCACGAGAAGTTCTGGAGTTGCTCCGACGAGGTTTTCGACGAGAAAAACCCAAGTTGACGGATACTCAGATTCCAAGCGCTGTATGAGGGTTTGGAGATCGATTGGCGCAGTACTTGTTGCGTGTATGTCGCGAGCAAGAACTACCTTTTCTAATTCACCATTCTTAATTCTTTCAACTGCAAGTGAAACCCTAGATTTCCATTCATCTTCTGAAACTGATCCATCACTCCAGGAAAGCGTGAGTGATTGTTCTTCGAGTAATCGTGAAGAAATATTAGGTTGCTGAGAATCCCCAATCCAGGTAATCCAAGATTTCCCACCTTTGCGTCCAACCACAATTTCGGGAATAACTAATTCGGACTCTTCTGACTCAAGAAATGAAAATGAAGTAAAGAGAATTGGCCCAGTACCGCTGCCATGAACGTTATTGTGAATCGTTAATTGAGAAAGTTCATTTCTCCACCATTGGGAAGCATCTGAAAATCGTTTTGGACCGCGAACAACGTGAGACTTGTAGGTTCCAAAGCCGATCAACCCGTCGCCACCACGAATCCAGGACGTTGTTAACGCGGAAGAAGTCGAAATCTCGCTGAGTTTGGGAAGTTCACCAAGAATCTCAGTGGTGATTCGGATTGACACGCCCTTACTTTAGGCGGGTTACTAATCTCCACACAACCGGAAGAGATGTGCTGGCAATTGCGATCTTTAGCGCCTCACCAGCAATAAAGGGCGTAAATCCATGCGCAAAAGTCCAATTCCAAGATTGTTGTGTGACGTGTTGGAGCCACAGAACTCCACACGCAAAAATCACGAGATTGCTAAGCAACATGGTTGGAATCACAGTTGAGAATTTTTGATCTAATTTTCGCTGAGCGAGGGAACCTGAAATATATGAAGCAAGAGCCATGCCAACGAGATAACCGCCGGTTGCGCCAGATAAATGTGAGATTCCATGAGTGCCTTGTGTAAAGACTGGAAGACCTGCGACTCCAGCTGCAATATAAAGGGAGAGAGTTGCAAATCCTAGGTTGGCTCCATAAGCAGTTCCGAGAAGTAGAACGGCAAGGGTTTGTCCTGTAAATGGAACTGGCGACCCCGGAAGCGGAAAGGAGATTTGCGCCATAAGGGCGATAAAAAAGGTTCCTCCAATGGCGAGCGCAATATTGCTTGCAAGCGTTGAGCGTGAAATAACTGCATAACGCAAAGTTGGTTGAATTGAGGTCGACATAGTGGCCTTTCTGGATTTGTAAAGGAAGCCTACTCGGACGAGAATATACGCGTGGGTAAGAAAGCAGATCTGAATAAAGATCCTCAAGAAGTCGCCGCCATGTTTGATGGCGTTGCGAAGCGCTATGACTTTTTAAATGACCTTCTTAGTCTTAATCGCACAAAAGCGTGGAGAAAAGTCGCCACCTCAATAATTGCTCCAAAAAAAGGGATGCGAATTCTTGATATTGCAGCTGGTACAGGTTCATCTAGCCGCCCTCTTGCCGATGCAGGAGCTGACGTGGTCGCTCTTGATTTTTCCCAAGGCATGCTTGAGGCGGGTCGCAAGCGAAATCCAGATCTGACCTTTATCCAAGGGGATGCTCTGAAGTTGCCATTTGGGCCTAATGAATTTGATGTCGCAACCATCTCTTTTGGACTTCGTAACACCAGTAGCACTAAAGATGCGCTCGCTGACGCTTTTCGGGTTGTAAAGCCGGGCGGCCGGATGGTCGTCGTGGAGTTCAGCCACCCGACAAACCGAATTTTTCGCACTATTTATATGAAGTACTTGATGGGCGCACTACCCACAATCGCCAAAAAGACGTCTTCAAATCCCGATGCTTATGTTTACCTCGCCGAATCCATCCAGGCTTGGCCCAACCAAAAGGGTCTTGCAACGGTCATGGAATCTGCCGGCTGGGAACGGGTCGGTTGGCAAGATCTGACATTTGGAATCGTTGCCATCCACATCGGCCACAAACCCGCCGCCTAGGTTTTGCAGCAAAGGTAGGAGAAATCAGGTGAGTGTGACCTACGACAAATTCCTTCCAAGCCCATTGCCCCGTAGACTCCGGGCATCATGAATCCATACGTCCCGATTCTTGCAATAGGCGCCATAGGCTTCGTCTTCGCCGCCTTTTCTGTCGTTGTCACATCTATAACCGGGCCAAAGCGCTACAACAGAGCAAAAGCAGCGGCATACGAATGTGGCATCGAGCCATCACCACAAGCCCCTGGTGGCGGACGTTTTCCGGTTAAATATTTCTTAACTGCAATGCTCTTTATTGTCTTTGATATCGAAATCGTTTTCCTTTACCCATGGGCTGTTACATTCGACAAACTTGGTCTCTTTGGACTCGTCGAAATGCTTATTTTTATTCTTACTGTTTTTGTTGCATATGCATACGTCTGGCGCCGCGGTGGATTGGACTGGGATTAAATGGGATTAGAAGAGAAGTTACCAAGCGGAATAATGCTTACGACGGTAGAAAAACTTGCCGGATATATTCGTAAGAGTTCATTGTGGCCAGCAAGCTTTGGTCTTGCATGCTGCGCAATCGAAATGATGGCAACAACCACTGCGAAATACGATTTATCACGCTTCGGAATGGAAGTTTTCCGTGGATCTCCTCGCCAAGCTGACTTGATGATTGTTGCGGGACGACTTTCAAACAAGATGGCGCCCGTGCTTCGTCAAATTTACGATCAAATGGCTGGACCAAAATGGGTTTTGGCAATGGGTGCGTGTGCATCTTCTGGTGGAATGTTTAACAATTACGCAATCGTTCAGGGCGTTGACCACATCGTTCCGGTTGATATTTATCTTCCAGGATGCCCGCCACGTCCAGAAATGTTAATGAATGCAATCATTAAATTGCATGAACAAATTTCAGATACAAAACTTGGCGCAAACCGAGCCCAAATTATTCGCGAAGTTGAAGCTGCTGCACTTGCTTCAAAGCCTGTTCATCAAATCACAGGGCTTCTAGCATGACCCAGGATGAAGGAATGTTTGGTGTAAATGGATCTGGAGATACTTCTGGATTTGGTGGATTAGTTCGCACGGGTGCTTCTTCCGGATCTTCTGAACGCCCATATGGAAGTTATTTTGATGAGATTGCAGATGATTTAGAGCGTGCTTACCCTGAATTTAACGATGCGATTGAAGCGGTTGTTGTTCAAAACGGTGAATTAACTTTGCATGTAAAAAGAGAAAAACTTGAAGCTGTTGCTCGAATTCTTCGCGACAATCCAAAACTTCAATTTGAAATGTGTCTCGGAGTTAGCGGTGTTCACTATCCAGACCAAGTCGAACGAGAGCTTCATGCGGTTTATCCATTACTTTCAATGTCACGAAATCGTCGTGTGCGACTAGAAGTTTCTGTTCCAGATTCAGATCCACATATCCCTTCACTAGTTGAAGTGTGGGCCGGAAATAACTGGCATGAAAGAGAAACTTTTGACATGTTCGGAATTATTTTTGATGGCCACGCTGGTCTTACTCGCATTTTGATGCCAGATGATTGGGCGGGGCATCCACAACGTAAGGACTATCCACTTGGTGGAATTCCTGTTGAGTTCCATGGAGCAACAGTCCCAGCACCTAGCGAACGTAGGAGCTATCGATGAGTTTTGATACAAGTTTTGATCCATATGCTTCCTCGCGCGAAACAACTGAAGGTCGCGTTTACTCTGTAACAGGCGGAGATTGGGATGAACTCTCAACTGAAATCGGCGCGACAAAAGAAGAACGCGTTGTCGTCAACATGGGTCCGCAACACCCATCAACGCACGGCGTACTTCGTTTAATTCTTGAACTTGAAGGCGAAACCGTTACAGAAGCTCGTTGCGGAATTGGTTACTTGCATACAGGTATTGAAAAAAATACTGAATATCGCACATGGACCCAGGGAGTTACATACGTAACTCGCATGGATTACCTTGCACCAATTTTCAATGAAACTGCTTATTGCATGTCAGTTGAAAAATTATTAGGGATTACTGATCAAATTCCAGAGCGCGCGCAGGTTATTCGCGTGATGATGATGGAACTCAATCGTATTTCTTCACATATGGTTTGTTTTGGAACAGGTGGACTAGAACTCGGCGCACTTACGCCAATCTTCTTTGCTTTCCGTGATCGCGAAACAGTTCTAGATATCTTTGAAGAAGTTTCAGGTCTGCGCATGAATATGGCTTATATCCGCCCCGGTGGTGTCGCCCAAGATGTTCCTGCTGATGCCGTTTCTCGCATTCGTGAAGCATGCCGCGATATGCGCAAGAGCTTCAAAGATAATGAAACTCTTCTTGTTGGAAATTCAATTTGGATGAAGCGCACAAAGGACATTGGCTACCTTGATCTTGCTGGCTGCATGACCCTTGGTGTCACAGGCCCAATTCTTCGCGCAGCTGGAATGCCTTGGGATCTTCGTAAATCTCAGCCATATTCAGGTTATGAGAACTACAACTTTGATGTCATCACAACCGATACTTCAGATGCGTATGGTCGTTTCTTGGTTCGTCTTGGAGAGCTCGAGCAGTCTCTTCGTATCATCGAACAGTGCTGTGACTTCCTCGATAAATTAAATGGTGCTCCGGTGATGGTCGCTGACAAAAAGATTGCGTGGCCTGCCCAGCTTTCCGTTAGTGCAGATGGAATGGGTAACTCTCTTTCACACATTCGCGAGATTATGGGCGAATCTATGGAAGCGCTTATTCATCACTTCAAAATTGTTACTGAAGGTTTCCGAGTTCCTGCAGGTCAGGCTTATGCAGCAGTTGAATCACCTCGTGGTGAAACAGGCGTTCACACAGTTTCAGATGGTGGAACAAGACCTTACCGAGTTCACTTCCGCGAACCATCGTTTAATAATCTCCAGTCGACAGCAGCAATGTGCGAAGGCGGCATGATCGCCGACGTTATTTCCGCTGTTGCATCTATTGACCCTGTTATGGGAGGCGTAGACCGCTAATGGCTTATTCACAAGAAAATATCGCAATTATGGATTCCATCATTGCGCGTTATCCCCGCAAGCGCTCTGCCGTTATGCCACTTTTGCATTTCGTTCAAGCAACCGAAGGATTTGTTACCCCAGAAGGTATTGAATTAATCGCTCAAAAACTAGAACTCGAAACTGCTGAAGTAACCGCAGTCTCCACGTTCTACACACAATATAAAAGTGAACCAGTTGGTGAGTATCACGTTGGAGTTTGCATCAACACACTTTGCGCGGTTATGGGTGGAGATGAAATTTATAAGTCGGTTTCAGAGCATCTTGGAATCGGAAATGATGAAGTCACATCAGATGGCAAAGTTTCGTTAGAGCGCATCGAATGTAATGCTGCTTGCGACTATGCACCAGTAGTTATGGTGAACTGGGAATTCTTCGATAACCAAACTCCACAAAGTGTTAAAGATTTAGTTGATGGAGCTCGCGGCGGCAATCCACCGGCACCTACTCGCGGACCAAAAACTCTGCGCACCTGGAAGCAAAATTCAGCTGTTCTTGCAGGCGTATCTGATGGTCTAGCAGGCGAAGGCGTTTCTGCTGGAGAGCCTTCCAAACTTGGTTTGAAATTATCGAAAGAGGGCAAGTAATTAATATGAGCAAATTATCGCCAGTTCTTTCAGCTCATTGGGATGAAGCAGATTCATTTACTCTCGAGGCATATCGTCGCAACGGTGGATATCAAGCGTCAAAGAAAGCACTTGATATGGATCCTGATGCGGTCATTCAACTTGTTAAGGATTCAGGACTTCGCGGTCGCGGTGGCGCAGGTTTCCCAACCGGAATGAAGTGGGGATTTATCCCACAAAACGATGGCAAGGATCATTATCTAGTTGTAAATGCAGATGAGTCAGAACCTGGCACCTGTAAAGATATGCCGCTACTAATGGCAAATCCTCACTCTCTTATTGAAGGCATCATCATTGGCTCATATGCAATCAGAGCTAATTACGCTTTTATTTATCTTCGCGGTGAAGTTGTGCATGTATTTCGTCGCGTGCAACAGGCAATTGAAGATGCGTACGCAGCTGGTCTTCTTGGAAAAAATATTAATGGCAAAGGCTTTGATTTAGAGCTCGTTCTACACGCTGGCGCCGGCGCATATATTTGTGGCGAAGAAACAGCGCTTCTTGATTCACTTGAAGGCTTCCGCGGTCAACCTCGTTTACGCCCACCGTTTCCTGCAATCGCAGGTCTGTACGCAAGACCAACAGTTGTAAACAACGTTGAATCGATTGCATCTGTCCCAGCCATCATTGCAAATGGAACTGAATGGTTCCAAGCGATGGGCACAGAGAAGAGCAAGGGCTTTACTTTGTACTCTCTATCTGGACATGTGAAAAACCCAGGTCAATTTGAAGCACCCCTTGGAATTACTCTTCGAGAAATTCTTGAGATGGCTGGTGGAATGCGCGAAGGTCACGAACTCAAGTTCTGGACACCGGGTGGATCTTCGACTCCGATGTTCACGCAAGAGCATTTAGATGTACCCCTTGATTACGAAGGTGTTGGAGCTGCTGGCTCCATGCTTGGAACTAAAGCGCTTCAAATATTTGATGAAACGACTTGTGTAGTCCGTGCCGTCCTTCGTTGGACTGAGTTTTACAAACATGAATCATGCGGAAAGTGCACACCTTGCCGCGAGGGCACGTGGTGGCTTGTTCAAGCTCTCAAGGAACTTGAAGCTGGTCGCGGAACTTCGGATGACCTTGATAAATTATTGGATATCGTGGACAACATTGCTGGGCGCTCATTCTGCGCATTGGCTGATGGCGCTGCTAGCCCAATTGTCTCTTCCATGAAATATTTCCGTGGCGAATATCAACGCCACTTGGATCTAGGAAGTTGCCCATTCGACCCAATCGAATCAACACTATTCGCTGGAGTTAAAGCATGACGACTGATGTAGCTGTTGAGATGATTACCGTCGTCATTGACGGATTTGAAGTAACTGTTCCAAAAGGAACGCTAATTATCCGTGCCGCAGAAAAACTTGGAATTCAGATTCCTCGCTTTTGTGATCACCCACTTCTCGCACCGGCTGGCGCTTGTCGTCAGTGTCTTGTAGACGTTGAAATTAATGGTCGCGCATTTCCTAAGCCACAGGCTTCTTGCACCATTCCAGTTGAACCAAACATGATTGTTAAAACTCAATTGACTTCTCCGGTCGCTGAAAAAGCGCAAAAGGGAATCATGGAGTTGTTGTTAATTAACCACCCACTTGATTGCCCGGTCTGCGATAAAGGCGGGGAGTGCCCATTGCAAAACCAAGCAATGAGTACAGGCCGTTCAGAAAGTCGCTTCACTGGAGTAAAGCGCACTTTCGAAAAGCCAATCAATATTTCCTCTCAAGTTCTTCTCGATCGCGAGCGTTGCGTATTGTGCGCACGTTGTACTCGATTCTCTGAGCAGATTGCGGGAGATCCGTTTATCACTTTGAATGAACGTGGGGCCCTGCAGCAAGTTGGTATTTACGAAAAGGATCCTTTCGATTCTTACTTCTCTGGAAACACAGTCCAAATTTGTCCTGTAGGTGCGCTAACAGGTGCGTCATACAGATTCCGTGCTCGCCCATTTGATTTAGTTTCAACGCCTAGCGCTTGCGAACATTGCGCATCAGGTTGCGCCCTTCGCACAGACGTGCGCCGTGGCAAGACTCTACGTCGATTGGCAGGCGATGACGCTTCGGTAAATGAAGAGTGGAACTGCGATAAAGGTCGTTGGGCATTTAAATACCTTTCAAGTAAGGAACGCGTTTCATCTCCACTTATTCGTGGCGATGATGGCGAACTCCGTGAAGCTTCTTGGCCTGAAGCTCTGGCACGTGTGGCAGCAGGACTTGCTGGTAAGAAAGTTGGAGTACTTGTCGGCGGCCGTGCAACTGTTGAAGATGCATATGGTTATGCAAAATTTGCTCGCGTAACGCTCGGAACTAATGACATTGATTTTCGTTCACGTCCGCATACAGAAGAAGAAGCAGCTTTTCTTGCTTCAACTGTTGTAGGACTCAAAACTACGTATGCAGATATTGATAAGGCAGATCATGTCGTTCTGGTTAATTTTGAGCCAGAAGATGAATCTCCAATCGTTTTTCTTCGAGTTTATAAGCAAGTTCGCAAACGCTCTCTACAAGTTTCGACTGTGGCGCCTTTCGCAAGTCGTGGATCAATGAAACTAAATGCGAATGTGCTTTCATCTTTTGACCAAGTTTCAAACCTCACGGAGAAATCAGTTGTCCTAGTTGGTGAGCGAAGTGCAGAAGTTCCTGGACTGCTTTCAGCAATTGCCGCAAATACAACTGCAAAGATTGCTTGGATTCCTCGTCGTTCAGGTGAACGCGGAGCTCTCCTAGCTGGCGCACTTGGAAACGTACTTCCAGGAGGACGTCCTGTATCAGACGCTTCTGCGCGAATTGATGTGCAGACCGCCTGGGGAGTCGATTCGCTTCCGACTGAATTAGGCCGTTCAACTTCTCAGATTCTCCATTCGCTTAATACGGGTGAGGGTCTGGATGCAGTTGTTGTGGGTGGAGTGGATCCAGCAGATATTTCTCCAGATGCGCTTGGCCAACTGCTCAATACTTTTGTCGTGTCGCTTGAAATTTCTCATAGCGCGATAACTGCGATTGCTGATGTAGTTCTTCCAGTTGCGGCAGTGACTGAGAAAACCGGATCATTCCTTGATTGGGAAGGCCGTGAACGCAGATTTGATCAAGCTATTGAAGGTCCACTTATCACGACAAGAAGTGATGTGCGCATCCTCTCGATGATTGCAGATGAAATGAAGAAGCCTATTTCCCTTCCATCTGTTGCATCAGCAGCGAGGGAGTTGGCCTCATTTGGAATTTGGGATGGAGCAACGGTTGCAAAACCAACTGCGCCTGCAGCTCCGCATAAGAACCCAACAGGTAATGAAGCAATTTTGACTTCATGGCGCCAACTTATTGATCTCGGCTCTCTTCAGTCAGGTGAAGATAATTTGGCAGCAACGGGGCGTAAAGCAGTGGCAGTAATTTCTGCGAAGCGTGCAGAGAGCATTGGCGTTGCAAACGGAGAGCTCGTTAAAGTTTCCAACGAGCGCGGAAGCGTTGTTGTTCCAGTGCATGTTGCACAAATTTCTGATGAGCTTGTTTGGCTTCCACGAAATTCAGAAAATTCACAAACAATCGTCACCTTTGGCGCCGCCGAAGGATGTCTCGTAACGGTGGTCAAGGCATGAGCACTTCAGAACTAATTGGCGCAGATCCAGGATGGCTCATCCTTGTAAAGGGTGTTCTGATTTTCGTAATCTGTGTAGTTGCAACGCTGCTATCGATTTGGGCGGAGCGCAGAATTGTGGCTCGCATGCAGGTTCGAACCGGACCTAACCGAGTTGGAAAATTCGGTCTACTTCAAAGCTTGGCCGACGGTGTGAAGCTGGCACTTAAAGAAGATTTAATTCCAAAGGCTGCAGACAGGATTGTCTTTGTTATTGCTCCAATTATTTCGGCAACCACTTGCTTTATGGCTTTTGCGGTTATTCCAATGACCGGAAAAGTGCGACTCTTTGGTCATACAACAGCAATGCAGTTAACAGATTTGCCCGTCGGCGTTCTTTACGTTCTGGCGATTGCTTCAGTTGGTGTCTATGGAATTGTCCTTGCCGGTTGGTCTTCAGGATCAACGTACCCACTGCTCGGTGGATTGCGCTCAAGCGCACAAGTAATTTCTTATGAAGTAGCCATGGGACTTTCTCTTGTTGCTGTCTTTATTTACTCCGGATCAATGTCAACTTCATCCATTATTGAAGCTCAAAATAAATGGTGGTTTGGTGTTGTTCTCTTCCCGTCATTCATTATTTATGTAATCTCGATGGTTGGCGAAACTAACCGCGCGCCTTTCGATCTCGCAGAAGCCGAAGGCGAACTCGTTGGTGGATTCCATACGGAATATTCATCTCTTAAATTTGCTCTCTTTTTCCTTGCCGAATATGTAAATATGGTTGTGGTTTCCTCACTAGCAACGACCCTTTTCCTCGGCGGTTATCACGCACTTCCTGGCCTTGGGTTTACAGAAACATGGCTCGGTGGTTGGTTCACGTTGGTCTGGTTCTTCGCCAAGGTAATTCTATTTTTCTTCCTTTTCGTTTGGCTTCGCGGAACGCTTCCTCGTATGCGTTACGACCAATTCATGCAATTTGGATGGAAAGTTCTCATTCCAGTTAGCTTGATTTGGATCATGATTGTTTCAACTCTTCGAGTTATGTCCCAACAAGGCGCTCCTCGCTTTGTGATCGTCGCATTTACTTTCGGAGTTTTGTTACTTGTTTTTGCCGGAACCTCGCTCTTCGATAGATCCAAACAACAACGGAAAAAGGAGGATCGGGAGACTCTAAATGCATTCCCTGCCCCTTCATTCCCGGTTCCATCACTGTCACCACATCTTCCAATAAATGTTAAAGAATCTACTGGGTCGGAGGAGATCAATGACTGACGATTTCAGCATCGAGAAAGCTGTTGCAGAAAGCACGCAGATTCCTGAGCAATCTCCATCTTCATTTTTTACTCAGCTCAAAGGATTTTGGTTAACTTTTGCAACCATGTTCAAAAAAGTTGAAACAATTCAGTATCCAGAAGTGAGACCGCCGGTTGCCGAGCGCTTCCACGGCCGTCACCAACTCAATCGCTATGAAGATGGCCTTGAAAAATGTATTGGTTGCGAATTGTGCGCTTGGGCTTGTCCAGCGGATGCAATTCTGGTCGAAGCCGGTGATAACACTCCTGACGAGCAATACTCCCCGGGAGAGCGATACGGCAAGGTTTATCAAATCAATTACCTTCGTTGTATTTTCTGTGGACTTTGCATTGAAGCGTGCCCTACTCGCGCCTTAACAATGACAAACGAGTATGAATTAGCTGACGACAATCGCAATAAGTTGATTTTTGATAAAGAAGATTTGCTGGCACCTCTTCGTTCAGGAATGTTGCAGCCTCCACATCCGATGTATCCAGGAACAACCGATACCTCTTATTACAAAGGTGAAGTAACCGGAACTCATCCATCGCAAGATCCGGCGGCTCCCCATGCATAACCTTTTTGCCCAAGCTCTTCAGGTCGGAGCTACAGCCACACCGGAAGCAGTGCAATTTTGGATCCTTGCACCTCTGGCAGTTCTTGCAGCTTTGGGAATGATTCTTGTTAAGAAGGCGGTGCATTCAGCGCTTCTTCTTGCATGGGTCATGATTACCTTAGCGATTTTGTATATTGCAGAAGGCGCACTATTCCTTGGAATTGTTCAGGTCGTTGTTTACACAGGCGCTGTAATGATGCTCTTCCTCTTTATTTTGATGCTCGTAGGTGTTGATTCATCGGATTCCCTTATCGAAAATATCAAGGGGCAACGTCCTGCAGCGATAAGCGCAGGTTTAGGAATTGCAGGGTTGCTACTTTCACTCATTAGTAGAGCAACAATGAATCATCCTTCGCTTGGGCTCGAGACTGCCAATACCAATGGCAATGTTCAGGGTCTTGCGAATGAATTATTTACAAAGTACGTATGGGCTTTTGAAGTTGTGTCCGCACTGTTAATTACTGCCGCACTAGGTTCTATGGTTTTGGCCCACAGTCAAAAACCAAAATCTCGTACATCTCAACGCGATTTATCTATTGCACGTTTCCGCGGCGAATCGTTGGCGCATGCTGCTGGCCTACCTGGCTCAGGTGTTTATGCCCTTCACAACGCAGTAGATGTTCCAGCACTTGGACCAGACGGACTGCCTTCGGATGCTTCTATTTCCAAGGTGCTTGAAGCACGCGGAGACATGATTGCTTCAAAACCATTTGAATTAACCCCTATTGAAGAGGAGGAGAAGTAAATGGATATTTCAAATTACTTGTACTTATCTGCAATCCTCTTCACCATTGGCGCAGTAGGAGTTGTAGTTCGCAGAAATGCAATCGTCGTATTTATGTGTGTAGAGCTCATGCTCAACGCAGCAAACTTGGCATTTGTAACTTTCTCTCGCATCAATGGTGACCTTGTTGGCCAAGTAGCCTCTTTCTTCACAATGGTTGTTGCTGCTTGCGAAGTAGTAGTTGGACTCGCGATCATCGTCACGATGTATCGCTCCCGTCGATCGGCGTCTGTAGATGACGCTAGTTTGTTGAAGCGATAGTCATGACAACATCAACTCATCTCGTTTATCTGATTGCCTTGCCATTGGTGAGCTCGGCTATTCTCCTTTTGTTGGGTCGAATTGCTGATAAGTGGGGGCACATCGTTGCCACACTTGTTTCCGCCTCAACCTTTGCCATCGCAGCAATCGAGTTCTTCCAAATGCGCTCACGCAGCGGGGATGCAAGAGCTGCAACGCAGAATCTTTTCACCTGGATTTCAGTTGGATCATTTGATGTCCATGCGTCACTTCTCTTAGATCAACTTTCAATCTGTTTCGTACTCTTGATTACCGGAGTTGGAACACTTATTCATATCTATTCAATTGCGTATATGTCTCACGATCATGATCGTCGTCGATTCTTTGCCTACCTCAATCTTTTCGTGGCAGCCATGTTGCTTTTGGTTCTAGGCGATTCCTACCTCAATCTTTATGTTGGTTGGGAAGGGGTTGGATTGGCTTCTTACTTGCTGATTGGCTTCTGGAATCAGAAACCAACATATGCAGTAGCTGCGAAGAAGGCTTTCGTTGCAAACCGCGTTGGCGATATCGGGCTTTCACTTGCAATCATGATTGCATTCGCACAATTTGGATCTGTTTCATTTACCGGAGTAGAAGCCGGTGTTCCACATGCATCGACTGGTGCCCTAACGGCGCTAGGCGCGATGCTCTTGCTTGCTGCGGCTGGTAAATCTGCACAATTCCCATTGCAATCGTGGCTTGGCGATGCGATGGCTGGCCCAACTCCAGTTTCAGCACTTATTCACGCCGCGACGATGGTTACTGCTGGCGTCTACCTCATTACCCGCTCTCATTTTGTTTTTGACGCTTCTCCAACTGCGCAAACGATGGTCCTCATTGTTGGTGGAATCACCCTCCTCTTTGGAGCTCTTGTTGGTACAGCGAAAGACGATATTAAGAAAGCACTAGCAGCTTCAACAATGTCGCAGATTGGTTACATGATTCTTGCGACTGGCCTTGGGCCTGTTGGATACGCATTTGCAATCATGCATCTTTTAACGCACGGTTTCTTCAAAGCTGGAATGTTCCTTGGCGCTGGTTCAGTCATGCATGGCATGAATGATGAAGTAAATATGCGTCGCTACGGTGCAATTGGAAAAGTTATGCCAATCACTGCGGTGACCTTTGGCCTTGGCTATCTTGCGATTATCGGAGTTCCACCATTTGCCGGTTTCTATTCCAAAGATAAAATTATTGAAACAGCTTTTAATGCAGGCGGAACTAAGGGAATTTTGGTTGGCGGAGCGGCGCTTCTTGGTGCGGCAATCACCGCTTTCTATATGACCCGTGTAATCGTGCTGACTTTCACAGGAACAAAGCGTTGGGACGACGAAGCCCATCCACACGAATCTCCATCGTTGATGTGGATTCCGATGGTTGTTCTTGCTGTCGGTTCGGTTGCTTCAGGTTTCCTCTTTAACTCAGGTCATGCGCTTGTGAATTGGCTTGCACCAGTTGTAAATGCTGCTGGTGAACACGATGCTAAAGAGTTCCTTCCACCGCTAACCATTTCTTTGATGGCTCTCGGAGTTGTTTCTGTAGGAGTTGCGATTGCGATTCTTAAGTACCGCTCGAATGTGGCGGTAGAGGCTCCTGAAGATGTCTCTATTCTTACAAAGATTGTTCGTCGAGATCTCTTGCAAGATGACTTCAATGATCGAGTTCTTGTCCGCCCAGGGCAAGCATTGACCAAATTCTTTGTTGCGATGGATAACACCTTTATTGACGGAATTGTGCGGGGAGTGGGCGGAGTTATTGCCGTTAGCTCAACAAACCTTCGTAAAATTCAAAATGGTTATGTTCGAAGCTACGCACTCATTATGGTGATTGGCGTTCTGGCCCTCATCGCAACGATTTGGATGGTGACCCTGTGAGTAGTTTAAGTATTGTGACGATAATTGAATTAGTGCCTTTATTGGGAGTAGTAGGACTTTTCATCCTTCCTAAAGGTTCGACAAAGCTCATTAAGCAATTTGCAATTGGAATCTCACTCCTAGATCTAGCGATCTCACTCCTTATGGCATTTCGTTTCGATCGTGGCGTATCAGCTATGCAATTTGTTGAATCTCGAAATTGGATTTCAGCATTTGGTATCAAATATGCCGTGGGAATTGATGGAATTGCACTTGTCTTGATCTTAATGACAACTGTTTTGGTGCCGATTGTGCTTCTAGCAGGATGGAACGAATCTGAAGGCGGACGTTGGTCGCCTCGTGTCTACTACGCACTGATTCTCGTACTCGAGACAATGATGGTGGGAGTTTTTGCTGCTACAGATGTCTTCTTGTTCTACGTCATTTTCGAAGCAATGCTGATCCCTGTTTACTTCCTTATTGGTGGTTATGGACGCGGTGAGCGTGCTCAAGCTGCGATGAAATTCTTGCTGTACAGCTTGCTCGGTGGTCTCTTAATGTTGGCAGCGGTAATTGGTACATATGTCATCGCGACAAATCAGATCGGCTCAACATTTGATGTGACAGCACTTTCTGGCCTTCATATTGATTCAGCTACGGAAAATATGCTCTTCCTAGGATTCTTTATTGCCTTCGCAATCAAAGCTCCACTTTGGCCGTTGCATACCTGGTTGCCAACGGCTGCCAAGTCTGCAACCCCAGCGACCTCAGTTCTACTTCTAGGCGTTCTGGATAAGGTTGGAACCTACGGAATGATTCGATTCTGTATCACCCTTTTCCCACACGCAGCACATACGTTTACTCCAGCGATAATTGTTCTTTCGTTGATTTCTATTTTGTACGGCGCATTCCTTGCGATTGGTCAAAAAGATATCAACGGTTTGATCGCATTTACATCGATCAGCCACTTTGGTTTCATCACTCTAGGAATTTTTGCGATGACATCTCAAGGTCTAACCGGGGCATCTTTGTACATGGTTAACCACGGCTTCTCCACAGCTGCACTCTTCTTGGTCGCAGGTTGGATGGCTTCACGTCGGGGTTCTACAAAAATCGAAGATTTTGGAGGACTGCAAAGAGTCACTCCAGTTATGGCATGGGCATTCTTTATCGCAGGTATGTCAGCTTTGGCGCTTCCTGGTCTTTCAAGTTTTGTGAGTGAATTCCTCGTACTTGTGGGCACTTTTACTCGATATCCTCTGGCCGCGATTATTGGCACAACCGGAATCGTCCTTGCTGCGCTCTACGTTTTATTGACGGTTCAACGTTCACTTCATGGGCCAACAGCAACTGGCAATGAGTCTTTAATTGATCTGAATCTTCGCGAGAAGGTAGCGATCGCACCTGTCATTGCTATCCTCGTAATTTTCGGCTTTTTCCCGAAGCCAATTATCGATGTTCTCAATCCTGCTTCTCATGAAGTCATGACCCAAGCTGGTTATGTAGATCCACAACCGAAGGCAGGTAAGTAATGCTGACCGCACCTCAATTATCGTATTCACTTCTTGCCCCAATTCTGATTGTTCTTGGAGGCGCACTCCTAGGAGTGCTTGTTGAAGCTGTAATGAAAAAGGGTTCTCGCGCTGCAATACAGACCGCGATAGCAATCGGAACACTCGTACTTTCTTTTGCTTACCTCATTAAAATTCATGCACAGACTTCAAAGACTGCGGCAGTAAGTTCGGTCTCGATTGACGGAGTTGGAATTTTTATCCAGGGAACAATCTTGCTTCTCTCTTTAATTGCAATTCTCTACATTGCCGACACTGATAATTTTGCGGCTCAGGCATCTGCCGTACCAGGATCTGAAGAAGAACGTACGGCGGTTCTTGCTGGAAAGCAGCAAACAGAAGTCTTCCCACTCACACTCTTTGCAATAAGCGGAATGCTTCTTTTCCCAATTGCATCTGACCTGATTACTCTTTTCGTTGCGCTTGAAGTTCTATCGCTACCTCTTTATCTACTTGCAGGGCTTTCACGCCGCCGTAGATTGCTTTCGCAAGAGGCTGCTCTTAAATACTTCTTATTAGGCGCTTTCTCGTCCGCATTCTTCCTCTTCGGCGCAGCGTTCCTTTATGGCTATTCAGGAAGCGTCACTTTGGATGGAATTGCGACCGCAATCTCCATAAATAGTGGAAATGATGTATTTCTTCTTATTGGAATTGTTTTCCTCTCTGTCGGCCTGCTATTTAAGATTGGCGCAGTTCCATTTCACTCATGGACTCCTGACGTTTATCAAGGTGCCCCTACCCCAATTACAGGCTTTATGGCGGCATGTACAAAGATTGCAGCAATGGGTGCAACCCTTCGCATCTTTTATGTAGGTTTTGGCCAAGCTGAATGGCAATGGAAGCCGATCATTCTCACCATTGCAATTCTTACGATGGTCGTAGGCGGCGTTGCCGCAATCGCACAACGCGATGTAAAGCGCATGCTGGCTTTCTCATCTATTGCTCACGCAGGCTTTTTGCTGGCTGCTGTGTTGGCGCTCAATACCGATGGCCTTAAAGGTGCACTCTTTTATCTTGCAACTTACGGATTCACAACGCTTGGCGCGTTTGGTGTAATCACACTAGTGAGAGATTCCAGTGGTGAAGTTACAGATCTGAACCGTTGGGTCGGTCTTGGAAAGAAGTCCCCACTGGTAGCTTCGGTCTTTACCCTCTTTCTCTTGAGCTTTGCTGGAATTCCTCTTACAAGCGGTTTTATCGCAAAGTTCTCACTCTTCACAGGTGCATATGAGACAGGAAATACAGTTATCGTCGTAGTTGGTGTGCTTACTTCCGCGATCACAGCTTTCTTCTACCTTCGCGTAGTTGTGATGTTGTTTTTCACAGACCCAAAGAGTGATTCAGTAAGCGTGGTTATTCCATCAATCATGACTCGAGCTGCAATTGCAATCTGTGCGATAGTAACAATTGTCTTAGGTGTAGCACCTTCACTTCTGTTGAACACTGCACAAACTTTCGCGACATTTATCCGCTAATGTCGCTAGGTATTCCTAATCTAGATCCAACTTTAGAAAGTGCACTCGTAGCCGATATGGCGCGAGTAGAGGAATTGCTTCGCTCACATATTGTTGGAAAATATCCACTTGTAATCGAAACCTCTCGCCATCTTGTTGAGGCAGGAGGCAAGCGCTTACGTCCACTGCTCACTCTTCTTGGCGCTCAATTTGGAAATCCAGATAATGAACAGGTGATCCAAGCAGCTGTTGTCTGCGAACTTACTCATTTAGCAACCTTGTATCACGATGATGTCATGGATGAAGCTCCACTTCGAAGAGGAGTAGAGAGCGCTAACAATCGTTGGGGCAATACAGTCGCAATTTTGACTGGTGATTACTTATTTGCAAAGACTTCTGCGCTCTTGGCCGACCTTGGTCCCGAGGCCGTACGCATTCACGCTGAGACATTTGAACGACTTGTTATAGGTCAGATCATGGAGACTCAAGGATCATCGGAAGGTCTCTCGCTTCTCGAGCATTACACGCAAGTGATTGCGGATAAGACCGGATCTCTTATAGCGACAAGCGCCCGATACGGCGCAATTTTTGCGGGAGCTTCATCTAAAGATATCGAAATACTTACCCAATATGGCGAAAAAATTGGAATTCTATTTCAGTTAGCAGATGACATTATTGATATCGCGAGCGAAACGGATGAGTCTGGAAAAACTCCAGGTACCGACCTTCGTGAAGGCGTCCCAACCATGGTGACAGTGCACATCCTTGAGTCAAGTGACCCAGCTGATGCACAACTGAAGGCAATCCTTTCAGAGCCAATTCACGATGAATCCGTAGTGGCCGCGACGCTAAAGACATTGCGCACTCATAGTGCGATGCAGGTTTCACGAAATCTTTTGGTTCAGTATGCCGATGAATCTAAAGCGTTAGTTTCTGAACTTAAAGATGGCCCAGCGAAGGAAGCGTTAGTCAGTCTTTGCGACGCGATTATCACTAGGAGTTCCTGATCTAATTAGATCAGTTCCTAGCGCTATCAGTGCTACCCAGATTGTCAGAAATCCAACCCAACGACCAATAGGCATCGCTTCATGTCGCACCAGTACGCCGATGAGAAATTGAATTGTGGGTATGATGTACTGAAGTAGACCGATGATGGTGAATGGCAATCTATTTGTTGAGCCATTAAACATCAATAATGGAATTGCAGTGACAGCCCCGGCCAAAATTAATAGAGCTGTTAATGAAGCACTATGCCCAAATTGCCCAGTGCCTTTTGTGCCCATCCATACTAAATATCCTCCGTATGGAATAAAAGAAATTATTGTTTCAACTGTTAGGCCTTCAAGTGCTCCAAGTCCTAGTTGCTTCTTTACAAGTCCATAGCTTCCCCAGGAAGTTGCTAGCGCAAGTGCAATCCAAGGGGGTCGACCAAAATCGACTGTCAAGATAATGACTCCAAAGGCAGCGACAATGATGGCAAACCATTGTAATTTGCGCATTTTCTCTTTAAGAAGAAGTACGCCAAATGCAATGATTATTAGGGGATTGATGTAATAACCGAGCGCACACTCGACCACATGGCCATGATTAACGCCCCAGATGTAGACCAGCCAATTTACTGATACCAGAGCGGTAGATAAAAGTAGGCGCTTCATCACGTGCGGGTTCTTCAGTAGTAAAAGTGTGGGTCTTAGCTTCTTTGTTGCAGCTAGAAGTGCAATACAAAAGAAGAGCGACCAAACTGCTCGGTGCGCAACAATTTCAATTGAGTTAGCCGGCTTAAGTAAAGGCCAATACAGCGGGAAAAGACCCCACGTTGCATATGCAGAAACTCCGAGTGTAAGACCAACTTTATAATTGCGTTCGTTGCTAATGTTTTGGCCTATCTAAAGTTAGTGAATTGAACAGCGAACTCCCAAGGAGCTCCCTTAACTTGTGCCATTGCTTCTTGAAGATCGTCCCGACTCTTACTTATTACTCGAAGTTCATCGCCCTGAATTTGTGTCTTGAGGGATTTTGGACCTTCTTCTTTTAAGAATTTTGCAATCTTCTTGGCATTCTCCGTAGAGAGACCTTCTTTGAGTTCGCAAGAGATCTTGTAAATCTTGCCGCTAAGTTGAGGTTCCTTTGGATCAAGATGCTTTAAGGAGACCCCACGTTTAATTAGCTTCTCTTTAAAAACATCCAGCACGGCTTTCGCGCGCTCTTCGCTCTCTGCCTCAATATTTACCTTTTCGGCGGTCTTCTCAATTTTGGCGCCAGTATTCTTAAAGTCAAAACGGGTTGCAATTTCACGATCGGTTTGGTTGAAAGCGTTGTCCACTTCCATATGATCGATTTTGGATACGATATCGAAACTTGAATCAGCCATTGGTCTACTTTATCTCCATTATCTCGACTAAAAACTCTTGAACCTTTTCAGGGGATGGGTATGAAGCCTGGGTTCCAAGGCGAGTCACGCTATCGCTTGCACATAAGCAACCCAGTTGAAGGGCCTGTTTATCGGATAATCCAAGCGCAAGACCAACTGAAAAAGCGCCAACCAGGGAGTCCCCAGCACCGGTGGTATCGATCGCCTTCACTTTTGGAGCGCTCACGCGCACTACTTTTCCGTCGAGTGTCGTAAATGCCGCCCCAGCTTCGCCTAAAGTCACTGCAAAACGAGTTGTGAGTCCGCTGGCTAATTCAGCGATGATTTCATCTGAAGTAGGGGCTTTGCCTTCGGGATGGATTGATGCAAATTCCGTCTCGTTAGGCATGATCCAGTCGCTAACTTTGAGAAGTTCCTGAGATATTGGGGCGTAAGGCGCAGGGTTGAGAATTGTAGGTATTCCTAATTTTCTTGCCGCCCTGAACGCAGCAGCTGTCACATTCTGAGGTATTTCCAATTGCCCAACAACAACGGAGATATCCTTTAAAGTCTCAATGGCAGATTGAGCCTGTGCCTCTGTCATGAAATTATTTGCCCCTGGAACAATTAAAATTCGGTTTGTTCCATCTGGTTCAACCCAAATTGGAGCAACGCCGCTTGGGCCTGGCGCTCGGTGAACAAAATCCACATTTATTTTCTGAGATCTGAAATTTTCAAGGTAGCTATCGCCGAATACATCCTCACCGACGGTATTTACCATTGAAACGTCCACACCAAATCGCTTAGCCATAACGGCCTGGTTGGCACCCTTGCCGCCAAATCCCATTACAAAGCTATCTGCGAGAAGAGTTTCCCCGCCCTGTGGAATCTTTTTTGCGTAGGTCACCATGTCGGTCATGGTGCTGCCGACCACAACGATATGGGCGGTATTAATTGAGTTCATAAACCCCTAACAATTTCGTTATCAAGTTATTACAAAAAGTCTCTAGACGGGAATCTACTCCTGGGTTAGGCTCTCTGCAATCGTCCCCCCTAGGCTCCCCTGGCCAAAGTGGGCGGTATTCACGAACTTTCCATTTTTAAATGGAGACATAGAGTGATCACTCTAAACATAAGGAGAATAACCGAATGCAGAAAAAGAATCTGGGAAGAGCATTGGCTGGAGCAGTAGCTGCAAGCCTTGCACTCTCTGTTGTAACACTAACTGGCTCAGCTGCATCAGCTGCACCAAAGAAGATGGTTGGTATTGCCTTCGATCTTGGTGGAAAAGAGCAACCTGGCTTTAACCAGTTGGCATATATCGGCTTTAAGGCTTTCCTCAAGAAGCATCCTGGTTGGGTTGAAAAGGACCTACAAGGTAATGCTGCAGATACAGATGCATCACGCGCTCAGCGCTTGAAGCTTCTTATCGCTGCTGGCGCAAACCCAGTAGTAGTTGTCGGCTATTCATATGAAAACGCTCTAAAGACTGTTGCAAAGGCAAACCCAAGGGTTAAGTTCGCAATTGTTGATGACAACATCGCAGGAGCAAAGAACGTTGAAGGTCTTCTATTCAAAGCAGAACAAGGTTCATACCTTGTTGGTGCAGCAGCAGCTCTAACATCTAAGACAAAGAGCGTTGGCTTCATCGGCGGAGTAAACATTCCTTTGATCCAAGCTTTCGAAGCTGGATTCAAAGCTGGTGTTGCAAAGATCGATTCAACAATCAAGTACCAATCAGCATATGCATCTAACCCACCTGATTTCAGTGGATTCAACGCTCCAGATAAGGGTCACGAATCTGCTCTAGGTATGTTCCAGAACGGCGCAGATGTTGTTTACTCAGCAGCTGGTTCAACTGGTCAAGGCGCACACAAGGCAGCATCTGAGCAGAAGAAGTGGTCAATCGGCGTAGATGCTGATGAAGCTCTTTATGCTTCAAATGCTCCATACAAGTCAGCAATTTTGACTTCTGCTCTGAAGAACGTTGACGTCGGTGTCGCTTCATTCTTGAACGATGTTGTCGCTAACAAGTTCAAGCCAGATGCACACCTATTCGATGCAACAAACGGCGGAGTTGGTTTCACAACAACAGGAAACTACCTCCCAGCTGATGTTGTCGCAAAGGTAAAGGCTCTTCTCAAGCAAATCGCTTCAGGAGCCATCGTTGTACCAACAGATCCAACAACGGTAGCCCTTCCACAGGGTTAATAGTTTGATCTAGTTAGAAGTAGTGGTGGCTTTCGGGTGTGACTCGAAAGCCACCACGCTTTATTTCTCTTACAACGAAGAAAGGGATGCCCAACTTGAATTTAGCAATTGAATTAAAAGGTATAGAAAAGAATTACCCTGGTGTTGTTGCCAACCACGATGTTGATATTTCCATCGAAAAAGGGCACATCCACGCAATCATTGGTGAAAATGGTGCTGGTAAATCTACTCTTATGAAAATTTTGTACGGCATGGTGAAGCCTGATGCAGGCACGATTTCAATTTATGGATCACCTGCAACGATTAAGTCGCCACAGGATTCCATAGCTCTTGGAATCGGAATGGTTCACCAACACTTCATGCTTGCCGATAACGCAACCGTTCTTGAGAACATTGTCTTGGGAAGTGAGCCGATAAAAGCAAAGGTCGTAGTGGACTATGCGAAGGCTCGCAACCAGCTACAGGAGATTATTGATACCTATGGATTAGATATTAATCCAGACGAGCTCGTTGCCGACTTAGGAGTTGGCGGTCGTCAACGTGTGGAGATTGCAAAGGTTCTCTTTCGAGGTGCAAAGATTTTGATTCTTGATGAGCCAACTGCGGTTCTCGTGCCGCAAGAAGTTGATGACCTCTTCGACAATCTCAAAGTATTAACAAAGAATGGATTAACAATCCTATTCATCTCGCACAAACTTGATGAGGTTATGGCAATTGCTGACAACATCACCGTTATGCGCCATGGCACAACTGTCGCCGAAGTTAAACCGGTGAACACTAATAAGAAGCAACTTGCTGAATACATGATTGGTGGCGAACTTCCATCCCCACGTCCAGCATCCACAAAGCCTCGTGAAGAGAAAGTTCTGGTTGTTACCAACGCCAGCGCAAACGATCGTACTGGACGAGAAATTCTTCACAGCGTAAATCTGGAAATTCATGCCGGTGAAATTCTTGGCTTGGCAGGTGTCGAAGGAAATGGACAATCTGAGCTCATCGAATTGATTATGGGGCTAGTAAAACCGGATTCTGGTTCTGTAAACACGGTAGGTCTTGATACGAAAAACGCTAACTTGCGAGAAATTCGCGACGCAGGCGTTGGTTATATTCCGCAAGATCGTCAAAGAGATGGCCTGCTGATGGCGGCGCCACTTTGGGAAAACCGTATTTTGGGACACCAGCAAACTGAACCAATGGCAAGCGGGCTCTGGATCAATAAGGGCGCAGCAAAAGAAGATTCACAGCGAATCATCGAAGAGTTTGATGTGCGCACGCCTAGCAATTCAGTTCTTGCAAATGCGTTATCTGGTGGAAACCAACAAAAGTTCATTGTGGGCCGCGAAATGTCAGGTAATCCAAAGATGATTATTGCCGCGCAACCTACTCGTGGAGTGGATGTTGGAGCCCAGGCGATTATTTGGGATCACTTAATTGAAGCTCGTTTAAAAGGCACCGGAGTATTGCTCGTCTCAGCTGATTTAGATGAGCTCTTCAAACTATCCGATCGCATTGCAGTAATTTTCCGCGGGACCATCGTGGATTATTTGGATCCAAGAACAACAACTCCTGAGCAACTGGGATTGGCAATGACAGGGGAGAAAATCGCATGAAAAGAGCAAATAAATTATTCTGGGCTCTTATTGCGCCAGTAGCCGCAATTCTCTTCTCGCTTGTTTTTGTTTCAATAATTCTATTGATTAAGGGCGCACAGCCTCTCTCTACTTTCCATCTCATTCTCAGTTATGGAAGTGAACCAGAAAATATTGTTGCAGAACTGAATCAGACGATTGCCTATTATTTGGCAGGGGTAGCGGCAGCAATTGGTTTCAGAATGCTTCTGTTTAACATTGGTATCGATGGACAGTATCGCCTAGCTATTTTTATGGCTGCTGTTGTCGGAGGAGCGACGAATCTTCCTTCATTCCTTGAAATTCCTCTCATTGTTCTGACGGGCGTAGTTGTCGGTGCTCTCTGGGCATCTATTGCTGGTTATCTCAAAGTGAAGCGCAATATTTCGGAAGTTATTAGCAACATCATGTTGAATACCATCGCTTCTGGATTGATCATTTATATGTTGCAACCAAGTCGCCTCGGTCTTAAAGGCGTCAACTCAGATAACTTGGCTACTCCAATGATTCCAAAATCAGGTTGGATGCCTACGATTCACGTATTCGGTGGAGAACTTTATAGCTTTGCATTTGTGGCTATTGGAGTCGGAATTCTGTATTGGGTTGTTCTTAATAAGAGCGTCTTTGGATTCAATCTTCGTGCCACTGGAATGTCGTTCCGAGCAGCTCGCGCGAGTGGTGTGAATGCACCAAGAATGATTTTCATAACGATGGCTCTTTCAGGAGGTATCGCAGGCTTAACAGGAATGGGCGAATTGCTTAGCCAAACCCATACATACAGCTTGGCTTTCCCTACTGGTTATGCTCTTACGGGATTAGCACTCGCTCTCCTCGGTCGAAATAACCCAATTGGCGTTGCGTTTGCCGCGTTCTTCTGGGCTTTCTTAGAGCAAGCCGCTCCGATTCTTGATCTCAATGGAATACCCAAAGAGATTGTGATGATGATGCAAGGCTCAATTATCTTGTCGACTGTTGCTTCGTATGAAATTGTTAAACGAATTACAAGACGACAGCAACAACGGTTGGTGGGTGCAGTTGATGCTCCACGGGTCGAAACAGATCAGAAAGGGGAGAAATAATGAGCGCCCTTAAAGAGAGCCGACTTTGGAGAATACTTACTTCGCCTTCGCGAATGATGATTACAGTCTCAGCTGTCATCATTTTGATTTCAGTGGTACGTCAGTTCACGGGGATTAATGACATCACATCACCTGGTGCAACTGGTGCAACCATTCGCTTCACAATTCCACTTCTGATGGCCGGATTGGGTGGGCTTTGGGCGGAACGTTCTGGCGTCATCAATATCGGCCTTGAAGGCATGATGATTCTTGGAACGTGGTTTGGTGCCTGGTTTGGTTATTTATATGGACCATGGGTTGGAATTTTTGCTGGCGCTGTCGGCGGAGCTTTAGCTGGTTTACTCCACGCGATTCTCACCGTACGAGTTGGTATAGATCAAGCCGTTTCTGGTCTTGCGATTAACTTGCTTGGAGCTGGAACCGCGAGATTCCTTTCCGGAGTCTTCTTCATCGGAGCTGGTGGTGATGTAAACGTTTCACCTCAAGTTAAATCAATTGGATCATTTACGATTCCGGGGCTAAGTCCATTCTTAACTCACCTCGGAGAGAAACATATTCTTGTTGTCTCTGACGTTGCCGGAGTCCTTGCTGGTTTCGTAACATCCATAAATTGGGCTTCACTCTTCATGTTCCTCGCTCTTCCAATTACTTCCTGGATTCTGTGGAAGACACGTTTTGGATTGCGCATGCGTTTCTGTGGTGAAAACCCTGTCGCAGCTGAATCTCTCGGTGTAAATGTCTATCGCACTCGATACATCGCACTTGCCGTTTCAGGCGCACTTGCTGGACTTGGCGGGGCTTACATTTCAGTTGTTGTGACTGGAAACTATCTAGAGGGTCAAACCGCTGGACGTGGATATATTGGCTTAGCAGCAGTGATTTTCGGTAACTGGCAGCCTGCTGGTGTACTCGCCGGATCCTTGCTCTTTGGATTAACGGACGCTCTTCGTGTACGCCAATCAACATCGGTGCACGCACTTCTTTTGGTTGTAATTGCCCTTGCTGCCGTTTACGGTATTTCAAAACTTCGGAAGAAGGATTGGAAGGGTTTCTCAATCAATATCGGTATTGCCGGAGTCGTTCTCGCTTACTACTTAATTAACAAGGTAGTGCCCGACGAATTTGTCACGTTCTTCCCTAATTTGACCACAATTCTCGTTCTTGCGTTTCTATCGCAAAGACTGAGACCGCCAGCCATGGCTGGCGCCCCCTACAGAAAAGGTGAGGAGAGTTAGTTAATGTCGCCAATAGATTATTGGGAATCAAAAGTTCTCAAGAGTCTTGACCCCGTCGTAAAAAATTCGACGCTCGTAAAGGTCAACGAAGCGAAAATAAAAGAAGTAGCTTCATGGATGGCATACGAAGAGTTTTCAAAGCCTGACGGATCATCGCTATTTGATTTTGGTGATGATCCAGACTTTCTCATGGATTTGACTCTTACCGTGAATACAATGAATTTTGCGTTCACCAATTTTGATACAGGTATCAAGTACGAGACGGATTACAACGGACGTCGCTACAGTGACAGTGAAGCCATGATGGCCAATCTTCACCGCGCGAAGGCCGAGGGTGTTCCATTTTTCGACGGTGAATATCAGGCAAAGATGACTCGAGCCGATCTTGAGAAAGTTTTCTCTGGAACCATTGAGATGCCTATGCTTGATGAGCGCGTGAAGATATTTAATGAAGTCGGTGCCATTCTTGTAGAGAAGTATCAAGGAAAATGGCATAACTTTGTAAGAGATTGTGCTCCGCGACTTTATGCCGACGGAAATGGAATTCTTGAGAGATTAACATCTGAGTTCCCACGTTTTGCTGATGTATCTGATTACCACGGTTCGGAAATCCAAATTTACAAGCTTCCACAGCTTGGGATATGGGGTCTGCACCTTTCACTTATGCCAAGAGGTGCATGGGCGTTAGAGGATGCACACCTAATTACGGCATTCGCTGATTACATCGTCCCTGTCGGGCTTCGTGTAATGGGAATTTTCGAATATGCCCCAGAACTTGAAAAACAGATCAATTCGCTCATTGAGGTGCCTAGGGATAGCGTCGCCGAGATAGAAATACGGGCTAATTCGATTTATGCCATAGCCAGGCTGACAGAAGAAATTAATGCTCGTAGAAGTGGCCTGGAGTCTTTGCTAATGCCGCAGGTCGATTTCCGATTCTGGAAGTCTTATCACGCGACTCATTGGCCACACCACTTAACGAAGACGGTGATGTACTGATGCGCATTTACTTCGCAGGTCCACTCTTTACTCCCTATGAACGGGCATTCATCGATGAATGCGCAAAGAAATTACGCGATGCAGGCATGGAAGTTTTTGTGCCGCACGAAATCCCACTTCCAGATCCCGTCACGCCAGAATTCATCTTTAAAGTGGATTCAACCGAGGTATTGCGCGCGGATGCAGTTCTTGCACTTCTTGATGGACCAATGGTCGATGACGGAACCGCAAATGAAATTGGCATTTTTTGGAATGAAATGCGCCATGATAAATCCAAGAAGGGCATCGTTGGATTGGTCACTGATACCCGAGTTATCCGTGATCGGAAGATGATTGACGGAAAAGGAATCAACCTCTTTGTTCGCGGATGCGTAGAAGATGCTGGTGAATTAGTGGACAACTTTGATCAAGCTTTTGAAATTCTTAGGAGTTGGCATGAAGAGAAGTAGATCATTAAGTGAATGCTGAGTTCGTATAAATCAGTAATCAAGAAAGACCACTCCTTCTCGACTTTTGGTTTCGGAATTCTGGGACGTCTTCCACTTGCGATGAATACTGTCGCACTTGTCTTCCTTATTTCATCAGTTAAGAATTCATTTGCACTCGCCGGTTTAGCCTCAGCTTGTTACACCTTAGCTGGCGCATTTGCAGGTCCAAGGATCGGACGAATTGCTGATATTAAAGGCACGCGTAAAGTTTTAATTCCTATAACAATCCTCAATGCTTTATGCATTGCGGGGATTCTTACTATTGGTGAGCGCAATACACCGGCGCTCTTAATAAGTTCGGCTCTTGCCGGTGCTACCTTTCCTAATTTTGGAAGTTATACCCGTACTCGATGGAGCCGATCTTTAACAGATGAAAGAGAATTGGGGGCTGCGCTCTCACTCGAGTCAGTCCTTGATGAAACTGCTTTCGTTGTGGGGCCCGCTCTAGCTGGATTCTTATTTGCTTGGAAAGGTTCTCACTCTCCACTTATTGGAGGCGTAATCTTCCTTCTAATCGCTGGTTTTGGGCTCTCTCTGACAAGTACCGATCATGCCGGTCACCCCCAGCCAACCGAAAAGCATGGGGGACTTCTGAAGATTCGCTACATGAAGCCACTTCTAGCAACCCTTGTCTGTATCGGAATTACTTTCGGCGCTCAATACGTTGTCATCCTTGCTGTTGCACGCGAAGGTGGACGAGCAGCCGAAGGTGGACTTTGGGTGGGTCTAAATCCCATCGGGAGCACGGTTGCTGGTTTTCTTTATGGTTTCATCCATTGGAAAATTGAAGCGTCAAAGCGATTAACCGCATCGCTACTCGTCATGGCTATCGGCACCTCTGGACTTGTTATTTTTCATAGCTATCACACAATCGTTTTGCTTCTCATTATTGCTGGCGTAGCAATTGCGCCTGCTTTAATATCTGCGAATCAAAGATTAAAAGAGTTGGTACCAATTCACCGTCTCAACGAAGCATTTTCACTTTTAGGAGCATCTATTTCAATTGGAATCACAATTGGAGCGTCCGTCAGCGGAGTACTTGTGTCGCACTTTGGGGGATGGCACGGGTTTGATTTAATGTTGGGAGCAACTGTGTTGGCAGTTTGTGTATCGGTTATTGGTATTCGCGGCAAGAAAGTGGAGAATTAATTTATGGCTACACGGTTAATTTTGGATACAGATCCTGGGATTGATGACGCCCTTGCAATATTACTCTTAGCGGCTTCTCCTGAAATAATTTTGGAGGCGATTACCGTAACGCATGGCAATACGACAGTCGATAAATGTCTTGCAAACGCTTTAAAACTTGCAGATTTTGCTGGACTTCAGGGAGTGCCCATAGCACGCGGAGCAAGCAGTCCGCTCGTCAAGTCTCTGACTGTTGCAGAAGAAACGCATGGAGACGGTGGTTTGGGTTATGCGACATTGCCCGATTCCAAAATTTTAGTTTCACCAAAGAGCGCCGTAGATACGATTATCGATTTGGTGCACCAATATCCAAATGAGATTACGATTTTGGCAATCGGACCCCTCACAAACATCGCCCTTGCAATTCATAAAGATCCTTCAATAATCAAACTGATTGATCGAATTGTTGTGATGGGCGGATCAATCCATTTCCCTGGCAACATGACGCCAGATTGCGAATACAACGTGTTTTGTGACCCAGAAGCCTTCGATATTGTCTTGCGGGCTGGCCTGGACTTCACCCTCGTCCCGCTCGATGTGACTTATAAGTGCCTATTTACTAAAGGACACGTAGCTAAGTTATCTGATGCCAGACCTGCGGTTAAAACCTTCATAGAAGACTCAACTCGCTTTTATATGGAGTTCCACGATGAATATCAATCCATTGATGGTTGCGCTATTAACGACCCGCTTGCCGCAGCAATTCTCATAAAACCTGATTTAGTCGAACTTCGTGATTATTACATGACGATTGAGCTTAAAGGGGAACATACAAAAGGTAAGACATCTGTGGATCACTATAAAGTCCTCGGTAAGCCAGCAAATGCAAAAGTAGCGATGGAAGTTGATGTTGAAGGATTTATGGACTTCTTTATTGAGAGAGTTAAAACGCTGTGACAAATACCCAAAAGCAACATCACATTCAACTCAATAAGGGAGATGTGGGTCGATATGTACTTTTACCTGGAGATCCCGGAAGAGTAGAAGTAATTGCGAGGCATTTAGATAATGCAGTTCATGTTGCTACGAATCGAGAATATGTAACGTATACGGGCTATCTAGATGGAGTAAAGGTTTCAGTAACTTCAACCGGAATTGGCTGCCCGTCAGCTGCTATTGCATTAGAGGAATTAGTTCGAGTGGGTGCGGATACTTTCATACGTGTTGGGACTTCCGGTGCTATTCAGCCAGGAACAAAAAGTGGAGAACTTGCGATCATCACAGGAGCCATCCGCGATGAAGGCACCTCGTTGCATTACATGCCGCCCGGATTTCCCGCAGTTGCTAACTTTGACATTGTTGATGCTCTACGTAGAGCCGCGATAGGAAAGAAATATGCCTACCGCGTTGGGGTTACTCAATCTAAAGATTCGTTTTATGGAGAAGTTGAACCTGAACATTCTGGTGTAACAAATCGCCTATTGAATCGTTGGAAAGCTTGGGAAATTGGCGGAGCAATTTGTTCGGAAATGGAAGCCTCTGCCCTCTTCATAGTGGCTTCGATGCTCAATGTTCGAGCAGGTGGGATTATGGCGATGTGGGGCGATGGAGAATTTAAAGGATTGGAACCTCTGATTGAAACGTCAATCGAAGGAGTTCGTTTACTCATCAAGGGAGATCAAGATGGAAACAGCTGACGGCAAGCAGTACCACATCAATTTGAAGCAAGGAGATGTCGGCAAGTACGTCCTTCTTCCCGGCGATCCAGGCCGTTGCGAAGCAATAGCGGCACTCTTCGATAACCCCGTTCATGTCACGCAGAATCGTGAGTACAACACGTACACGGGCTACCTCGATGGCGTAAAAGTCTCCGTAACATCAACAGGCATAGGCTGCCCATCAGCAGCTATTGCTCTTGAAGAATTAGTGAGAGTAGGCGCAGATACATTCATTCGCGTAGGAACTTCTGGGCACATCCAAAAAGATATAAAGTCGGGAGAGCTTGCAATTATTAGCGCTGCGATTCGCGATGAAGGTACATCGCTGCATTACATGCCTATCGAATTCCCTGCTATCGCAGATATTGATTTGGTGCGCGCGCTTCAACGTGCGGCAAAGAAAACAGGCGCTGTTTCTAGAACTGGTATCACGCAATCTAAGGACTCTTTTTATGGACAGCACGAACCTGAGCGCATGGGCGTAGGAGCAGAATTACTAAATCGCTGGAAAGCTTGGGAAATCGGTGGAGCTCTATGTTCCGAGATGGAAGCATCAGCACTCTTTGTGATCGCGTCGATGTTGCGAGTCAGAGCTGGCGGCATCATGATGGTGCACGCCTTGGATCCTATGCCACCTCTAGATATTCTTTTAGAGACAGCTGTTCAAGGGTTGCGTGAAATTATTGCTGAAGATAAAGAATATGGAAGAGCAGTTAATTAACGCCCAGCCTTATCAACTGCATCTAACATCATTTCCCAAAATCTATCGAAATCTAGTTCTAGAGCAACGTTAACGTTCGCTTTATATCCTGTGCGATTGTAGATATCAACAACAGTCGCGCCACGGGTATGCGTTCCATTTAATTCGACTTCCACATTTACAAAGCGATTTTTAGTGACGGCGCTATCGATCAGTACCGCAACTGCAAGTGGATCGTGAAGTGGGGGATCGGGCATTTCAAAAACGTCGTTATACGTTTTTGCAAAGAATCGCATTAGTCCAGAAAGAGTACGAGAAACTTCTGTATCCAACGCCTCAAGTTTCGCAAATATCTCCTTGGTAATAAGTGCCTGGTGAGTGACGTCTAGGCCGATCATTGTCAGGGGTAGTCCAGATTTGAGCACAACATCGCATGCTTCTGGGTCCATCCAAATATTGAATTCCGCGTAAGGAGTTCTATTTCCGCGACTTGCACTCCCGCCCATGAAAACGATGTGCGCAATACGCTCGCGAAGCTCGGGATACATTTTGAGAAATAGCGCAATATTTGTGAGCGGACCGGTGGCTACTAAGGTCACTTTCTCGGGACATTTGCGGACTAAATCTGCGATGAGATCAACACCATGCATTTTCTGAAGCTCAAAAGTTGGTGCTGGCAAAGGAGCACCATCTAACGCAGTTTCACCATGGATATCTGACGCTGCTTCGACCGCCCCGAGCAGGGATGCCCCAGCCCCTTGAGCTACAGGAACATTGATTTTTGCTAGCGCGCAGACGCGAAGAGCATTCTCTGTGACCTTGTTGATAATTCCATTGCCCGAAACGGTTGAAATTCCAAGTAGCTCGATATTGGGATTGTATGCAGCCAAGATCATGGCCATCGCATCATCATGTCCGGGATCGCAATCAAGAATTATTGGCGTAGGGGACATTAGAAAGAGACTCCTTTGTAGTTTGATGGATTGCTTGAATCTTTGCACACTTCATACAGAGAATTAAGAAAGACATCTCTGTCGACTTCCCAAATGACATCTACATTTGCAGGAGGCGCTGTATGCCTGCGGTCGATAATGATGGTGCCTCGCATCTCTTCTGAACAACTCACATCCATTGAAACGAACTCTGAGCGACGAATCATTTCAGGGGCTATTGCGATTGCAACCGTAATTGGGTCTGGAAGATCAAATCCCGGCAAGCCCGTGATATCTCGGCAAAAGATTGCGAGAGTTTCATTTATATCAATCACGTAGGCAGCACGAGCGGTTCCGAGCGCCTTAATTTTTGCTTCTTCTTCAGCTCCGATAACCGCTGCATCTCTGCTGATGTTCCAGCCGACCATTGTTAAGCGTTTTCCCGATTGCAAAACTATTTTGAAACTTTCAGGGTCACACCAAACATTGAATTCAGCGCTTGGAGTAACATTTCCCCAACCTTCGGGCGATCCGGCCATCATGTAAACATCTTTGTATCGGTCAAGAACATGTGGATCCTGTAACAGTGCTGCAGCTACGTTCGTAAGGGGTCCAAGAGTAATAAGAGTTAATTCACCAGGATATTTCTTGCTCACCTCAATGAGCTGAGTCACGGCATCGCTGCCACTTTCTTTTAAAGCGTGACGTGGGATAGGTGCGCCGCTCATGCCATCCGATCCATGAACGTTCTGGGCGGTGTGCAATTCTCGAATTATTGGCTTGCTCATGCCACGATATACCGGCGTTGTGGCTCCCATTAAAGCCACTGTGGCTAGAGCATTCTCAGTCGCCAAATCAATAGGGACATTTCCCGCGACTGTCGTAATGATTTCTACGGATACTTGCGGATTGCCCAGGGCGAGCATCAAGGCAACTGCGTCATCGCTCCCAGTGTCTGTATCAATAACAAGCTTCATATATCTCCCTATTTCTCAATGGTTAAGGCTAACTTTCTTTCCTAAATAAACAAGAGTGATGCGAAATACTCCTTCTCGATACCGGCCCGCCAAGGTAGACTCGACCAATGCACGTTATTGATGGAACTTCGAATTCCATAAAGAGCTTTCTTAAAACTCTTTCACCGGTTGATCAAGTAGGTGCAGAAGCTCGGGCAGCGATGCTTGGCACTCGGAGTATTAAGACGTCGAGTAAAACGTGGGCTATCGACATGGCAATTTCTATGATTGACCTAACGACTCTTGAAGGTGCCGATACTCCAGGAAAAGTCAGAGCTATTTGTAATAAAGCAGTACGCCCAGATCCAACCGATTCAACCGTTCCTCATGTTGGGGCAATTTGCGTGTACAACGACATGGTAAAAATTGCGCGAGAGCAACTTGATGCAGTCGGTGGCGGAGATATTCCTGTTGCAGCTGTTTCAACTGCATTTCCTTCCGGGCGCGCTTCGCTCGAGGTAAAGAAAGTTGATACTGAATTTGCAATTGCGAACGGTGCAACAGAAATCGACATGGTTATCGACCGTGGCGCCTTCCTTTCCGGCGATCTTGTCAAAGTCTTTAGCGAGATTGAATTCATCAAGTCTCTTTGTGGCGATAAAGCACACTTAAAAGTTATTTTAGAAACTGGAGAACTTGTAACACTAGATAATGTTCGTAAAGCTTCTTATCTTGCAATGGCCGCCGGTGCTGACTTCATTAAAACAAGCACTGGAAAAGTGGCGCCAGCCGCTACTGCGCCTGTCGTTCTGGTTATGCTGGAAGCCGTTCGCGATTGGTATTCGATGACGGGTGTGAAAATCGGAGTTAAACCAGCAGGTGGAATCCGAAATACAAAAGATGCCATTAAGCAGCTTGTGCTTGTAAATGAAACTGCCGGTCCAGAATGGCTAAATCCCCAGCTTTTCCGTATTGGTGCAAGCGCCCTTCTTAATGACTTATTAATGCAAAGAATGAAGCTACGTGATGGACACTATGCAAGCCCTAACTACGTGACATTGGACTAAAAATGACCTTTGAATATGCCCCGGCGCCCGAGTCAACTTCAGTTGTGAAATTGAAATCTGAATACGGACTTTTCATCAATGGAAAGTTTCTTCCTGCTAAAGGCGGAAAGAGTTTTGCAACGATTAATCCAGCAACTGAAGAGGTGTTGGCAAAAGTCGCCCTTGGATCCGATGCGGATGTCGATAAAGCCGTCGTTGCGGCCAGAAGCGCATATAACAAAGTTTGGTCAAAGATGCCTGCGGCAGAACGAGGCAAATATTTATTTCGTATTGCTCGCATTCTTCAAGAGCGTGCGCGCGAGTTTGCTGTTTTGGAAACCATGGACAATGGCAAGCCAATCCGCGAAACTCGGGATGTTGATATTCCTCTAGCAGCAGCACATTTCTTTTATCATGCTGGTTGGGCAGATAAATTAGAGCATGCAGGAGTCGGATCTTCTCCGAAACCTCATGGAGTTGTAGGACAGATTATTCCTTGGAATTTTCCATTACTTATGCTTTCATGGAAAATTGCCCCTGCACTAGCAACCGGAAATACGGTTGTCCTTAAGCCAGCAGAGACCACACCGTTAACAGCGCTTCTCTTCGCAGAGGTTTGCCAACAAGCTGAACTGCCTGCTGGTGTTGTAAATATTGTTACTGGTGATGGAACAACGGGCGCTGAAATTGTTAATCATCCGGGTATCGACAAGATTGCGTTTACTGGTTCTACAGCCGTGGGTAAAGGCATAGCTCGAGCTATTGCTGGAACGAAAAAATCTGCGACTCTTGAATTAGGGGGAAAAGGTGCAAATATTGTTTTTGAACATGCACCGATTGATGAAACTGTCGAAGGAATTATTACTGGTATTTTCTTCAATCAGGGCCATGTGTGCTGTGCTGGTTCGAGATTGCTTGTTCAAGAAAATATCCACGATGAAGTTATGGCAAAACTAAAGAATAGAATTGAAAAGATTAGAGTTGGAAATCCTCTTGATAAGAACACAGATTTAGGTGCCATTAACTCTGCAGCGCAACTTGCAAAAATTATCGAATTGGCAGATTCAGGGGATGCGGAGGGGGCAGATCGTTGGAGCCCGAATTGTGATCTCTCATCAAAAGGTTTCTGGTATCCACCAACAATCTTTACTGGAGTAACTCAAGCTCACCGCATCGCCCGTGAGGAAATCTTTGGACCCGTTCTCTCGGTTCTCACCTTTAGAACTCCTCAAGAAGCTATTGAAAAGGCGAATAACACCCCATTTGGTCTATCTGCTGGAATCTGGACAGATAAAGGCTCTCGCATCCTCTGGACAGCAAAACATCTCAAGGCTGGCGTTATTTGGGCAAATACATTTAATAAATTTGATCCTGCAAGCCCATTTGGCGGATATAAAGAATCTGGCTGGGGACGTGAAGGAGGCCGCCATGGCCTTGCTGCTTATCTGAAAGGTGGCAAATAATGCGTATCGACGTCAAAAAGACATACAAACTTTATATAGGTGGAGCTTTTCCGAGAAGCGAATCTGGCCGGTGCTATGAAATCCTGGGAGCAAAGGGAAAATTTATTGCAAACCCAGCACAAGCTTCGCGTAAAGATTTGCGCGACGCAGTCGTAGCTGCGCGTTCGGCTTTTCCAGGATGGTCATCTGCAACCGCATTTAATCGTGGGCAAATCCTTTACAGAATTGCAGAAATCATGGAAGGTCGAAGCTCTCAGTTTGTAGATGAGATAGTCGCAGTAGAAGGTTGCACTCCAACTGCTGCACAAAAGCAAGTTCGTGAAGCTATTGATCTTTGGGTCTGGTACTCAGGATGGTGCGACAAAATTGGATCGATTTATGGATCAACCAACCAAGTTTCTGGGGCGTTTTATAATTTCACTATTCCAGAACCAGTTGGCGTAGTTGGAGCATTTGCGCCTCAAAAATCTTCTCTTCTTGGTTTAGTTCAAACTCTTGCGCCAATTATTGCCGCTGGAAACACTTCAGTTTGCGTCGCAAGTGAAAAATTCCCTCTCTCAGCAATTACATTGAGCGAAGTTCTTGCAACAAGCGACCTGCCTGCAGGAGTAGTGAATTTGTTGACTGGAATAACTTCAGAGCTTGCCCCATGGATGGGCGCGCACATGGATGTTGACGCTATAGATACAACTGGTTTGAGTGCAACACAGGATAAAGAAGCTCGGATTGCTGGCGCTGAAAATCTAAAAAGAATTTCAGCATTTAAATCTGATGTTTCACCACAACGCATTCTCGCTTTTATGGAGCATAAAACCGTTTGGCACCCAATCGGACTTTAAGAACGTGAAATAGTTTCCATCCAAAGTTCACGCATCGCTTGTACATCAATCTCCGTGCAAACATCCACGCGCGGAGCGTCCAAGTGGGCGGGATCTAGTTCTTGGAAAGCCTCTGGTCGTCTATCGCAGATTGTGGCGCCGCGATTTGGGCCGAAAGTAGTGTCAACCATTGCTTTCATGTTTACCTGTGTTGCTAATTCTGGACGCAAAGCCGTGGCAACGGCGCCGTAATCTCCCAGAGTTATTTCATAGTCAAGGCGGTCCAGCATTGCCTCAACAAGACTTCCAGCAAAGGTGGACGGCGCATGGTTCTTTTCCATAAGGCGCTTCACATGGTCGCGATTCATTCTCAGTTCGTTGAAGACATCAAGCCCATACATTGTGATTGGAATTCCACTCTGGAAAACAATTGCTGCAGCTTCTGGGTCATGCCATATATTGAATTCTGCCGTTGCAGTTGCATTACCAATCGAGGCAGATCCGCCCATAAGAACAATGCGTTCAAGCTTCTTCGCTGTTTCAGGGAAAGAGCGTAGAAAAAGTGCAATGTTTGTAAGTGGAGCAAGGGGAATAAGTGTTACTGGATCTTTAGATTCTTCAATAAGGTCGCGCATAAGCTCAACGGCTGGGCGAGGATCAAGTTTGCGTTTGGATTCTGGAAAACCTAAATCACCGAGTCCATCAGCACCGTGTACATGTTCTGCGTAACGAGGTTCATCAATGAGTGGCCGCGTTGCACCGGCCGAAACCGGGATATCGCCAGCTTCAGCGCCATCAAGCACCTTTAGGGTATTGATGATTACTTGTTTCAGGTTGGTGTTTCCATCTACACATGTAACGCCGAGAAGATTAATTTCTGGATGGCGTGCTGCGAAGAGTAGGGCGAACGCATCGTCTACTCCGGTATCTACGTCGAGAATGAAGTTTTTCATGATGTCCTTGCCGGTACGGCTTCGTACCCTCGTAGTGCGAACGTTTGGCGTCTTACTGGATTATCTTCGAGCTCTATCTTTGGGAATCGTTTGAAAAGCTCAGGAAGTGAAATGCTCATCTCTAGGCGAGCGAGCGGTGCTCCAATACAAAAATGAATTCCTGCCCCGAATCCAATTTGAGGATTGGGATCACGAGTGATATTCATTTGTGTTGGAGATGTGAATACTTCTTCATCTCGATTCGCAGATCCAAGAAGGCTTACAATCTTTTCGCCCTTTGGAATTGTCACGCCGCCAACCTCGGCATCCTGGGTTGCTGTGCGCTCAAAGAATTGAAGAGGAGCATCAAATCGAATGAATTCCTCAATTGCAGTGGTGGCAACTTGTTCTGGCTTCTGCTGAAGAAGTTCCCATTGGGAGTGATTCTGGTGTGCGGCGACCATGCCATTTCCAAAGCCATTTACGCTCGCTTCATGGCCTGCATTTAGAAGAAGCACGCAGGTAGCAATAAGTTCGTGAGTTGAAAGCTTCTCGCCAGCCTCTTCAACTTGGGCTAACTCTGTAATCAAATCATCGGTCGGATTGGCTTTGCGGAGCAGCATCAATCCATGTACGTATTCGGCAAACTCATTTGCTGCTGTCCTTGCTTCGGCTTGGTGCGTGAGGGAAGGATTAACCTCGTACATTTTGACAATTGCTTGAGACCACGGACGTAGAAGATGCTCATCTTCATCGGGGAACCCCAGCAAAGCGGCAATGACCTTTACAGGCAAAGGTTCGGCATAATCCGCGATCAAGTCAAAATTACTTCCTTTTTGTTCGATGTCGTCTAATAGTTTCTTGGTGAGAGAAACAATATTAGGGCGCAGCGCCTCGATACGATTCTTATTGAAAGCTTTCATAACCAGCGAGCGAAGACGTGTGTGCTTAGGAGGTTCACTATCGAGTATTGAATCAGAATGAAGGTAATTAAAGATATCCCATTCAGGAGAGGGCTCTTTTGGTTTGAAAATTCTTCCTAAAGATTTGTTTCTCAAAACCTCGTTAGCATCACGGTGATTTGGTGCAAGGAAAAGATTTAGTTCATCATGCCAAATTGGCTTACCAAACTTTCGCAATTCTGCAAGATGAGGATATGGATCATTGATTACATCGGGACTTGTGAAATCAATCATTGCGCATCCAACTGTTCATAGCCTGGGCGGATTTGTGAATTCAGAATATCGCTTATTTCATCTGCGGATATGAACGCTGCATTGATGGCGTTTTCGGTTACATCCTGCAAATCTTGGATGGTCCAATTGTGAGCCATTGAAATCTCGGTCATCTCTTTGATCATTGATGTATTGCTCATCAAACGATTATCGGTATTAATGGTCACGTTGAATCCTAAATTCTTTAAGACGCCAATTGGATGTTCAGCATATGTTGCTGCCGCACCGGTTTGCAGATTCGAAGTTGGGGCTAATTCAAGCGTAATCTGTCGATCAAGAATCTCTTGAGCCAATTCTCCCAAGGTTGCCTCTCCGTCAGTAAATGAAATATCGTCAATAAGCCGGACTCCGTGGCCAATTCGATCAGCATGGCACTCTCTTACTGCCAACGAAATCGACTCTATTGGAGCCGCTTCACCTGCATGAATTGTGTAGTGTGCGCCATTTTCTTTGAGAAAGTTAAAAGCTTTAATGTGGTCAGTTGGAGGGAATCCCATTTCAGGCCCTGCGATATCGAACCCAACGACACCTTTTCCTCGATACTTAACGACTTTTTCGGCAACTTCTGATGCAAATGAATTATGGCGAAGGGCGCACAACAGACCTTCAACGCGGATTTCGAGCCCTTCACGCTTAGCTTCGGCCATTCCTTCTTTGTAACCTTCAACCGTGTACTCAATTACTTGATCGATAGTTAAACCTTTTCGTGTGAATAATTCAGGAGCTCCTCGCACTTCTGCATAAACGACGCCTGAGCGAGCCAAATCCAAAGCACACTCGCGATTAACGCGAATAATCTGTTCGGCTGTTTGCATTAGAGAAATTGTGTGCTCGAATGTTTCAAGATAGAGCTCGAGAGTTCCTTCACTGCACGATTCAAAAAACCATTTTTGCAAAGGTTCGGCATCATAAAAGGGAAGATCCTTGTACCCAGACTCAATAGCAAGGTCAATCATCGTCTGGGGGCGCAATCCACCATCGTTGTGATCGTGAAGAAGAACTTTCGGTGCTTTTCTTACCTGTTCATCTGTAATCAGTAATGACATTTACTTTAAATCATCCGGGCCAAATGCCCATGGAAGCATATTTGCCATTGTTTGAGGGCCGTCAGGCGTCATCAATAGCATTTCTGGTCCGCCATGCTCAAAAAGAAGTTGTCGGCAGCGACCACAAGGTGCCAAATAGTTGCCCGCAGCATCAACACACACCACTGCGATAAGACGCCCGCCGCCGCTGTGAATTAAATTAGAAACCAACCCACACTCTGCGCAGAGGCCCAATCCATAACTGGCATTTTCTACGTTACAGCCAGAGACATAACGACCATCGCTCACGAGAGCTGCAACGCCAACGGGAAAATTTGAATATGGCGCGTAAGCCTTCGTCATAGCTTTTTTTGCAAGCTCGTGAATTTCAGACCAAGAGATTGCTGCGGAATTTGTTGTCGTATTCATATTAGAGCCGAGTGTAAGGGGATTAGATATCTTTTCCAAGAGGTGGACGTGCCCCAACGCTGCCGATACAGATACTTGCTTGGACAATTCCCCTCTTAATGGCACGCTCTAAATGCGGCTCTTCAAACCAGGCAGAAATAAATCCTGCAGCGAAGGAGTCGCCGGCTCCTGTCGTGTCCACTACTTCAACTTCCTCGGCTGGAACTTCCACAATCATGGCGCGCTCGAAAATTGCGATGGCTCCCAAGCCACCTCTCTTAACGACGACGAGGGGAGTTAGTGCAGCAAGATTCACCAAAGCCCCTGTTATGTCAGATTCATTGCCGATATACAAAGCTTCTTCTTCATTCAGAATCAGAACATCAATTAAGCCAAGCCATTCGGCTAAAAGAGATTTTGGAATATTGCGAAGCGCCCCAACAGTTCCGGGATCAAGGACAATGGGGATATCAGTAGCTTTTAAGTGCTCAATCATTTCCAAGACATTTTTTCGAGACTTGGGATTGATGAGAGCGTAACCCGATAGGTAAGCGGCGCTGAAGTGATCGAGTGGTGGAAGATCGGCAACGCTAAGACCGGAATTGGCTCCCGAATCAGGGAACATAGTCCGATCGCCTGCCTCGTTAACCAAAATAACGACTACGCCAGATTTTTCGTCCTTTGCACGTTCGATGCTATGACGAACTGAATATTTGTCGAGTTCATTGTGGAGAAATTCACCGTTGAGATCATCGCCAGCACGAGAGCACAGGTAAACATCATTTCCAAGCGCAGCTAACCACGTGGCAACGTTTGCAGCAGCTCCACCCCCATGCGTAGAAATACTGGCTTTAGTATCCCCACCCACATGAATTTCAGAATCGATAACGACGCTTACATCAAGCATGATGTCACCGATGCAGAGAAAATTAAACATTATTAAATTGCCAAAGCAATTTCTGCAGCAAGTTTTGAATTGGCTTTAATTACTTCAACATTCACATCCAAGCTTTTTCCTTCACTTACTCGATGGAAATACTCAAGGAGGAAAGGTGTTACCGCTTTTCCGGTGATGTGAGCGGTCTCAGCTGCCGCCATGCCGTTTGCAACCAAGGAGTCATGGAGCTCGCGATTAAGTTCATTTTTGACTGGATTAGCAACAATAATTGCGGTGCCTGCAGTATTTGTTGCCTCACGATTGTTCCAAATCGCAGCAATTTCTTCTGCTGAATCCGTTCTATGTTCGATTTCAAAACCAGATTCAGTCAAAAAGAAACCAGGAAATTTATTTGTTTTATATCCAAGAACCGGAACCGCCAAAGTTTCAAGGCGTTCTAACGTTGCTGCAACATTGAGGATTGACTTAACTCCGGCACAAACAATAACAATCGGAGTTACCGACAAGCCGCGAAGGTCTGCAGACTCATCAAAGCCATCACCGAGGTGAACGCCCCCAAGACCGCCTGTTGCGAAAACTGATATTCCCGCCATTGCAGCGATGTGCGCCGTTGCTGCGACTGTCGTTGCTGCGCTTTTCTTTGTTGCAGCTAGAACTGCAAGATCGCGAGTAGATGCCTTAACGACTCCGTCTTCATTGGCAATGCGATCGAGTTCAGCTGGTTCAAGACCTACATGAATCTCCCCATCGATGATTGCGATGGTGGCCGGGGTCGCGCCTGTAGCACGAACTATTTCCTCAACCTCTTGGGCTACTAGAAGGTTTCGAGGACGAGGCAAGCCGTGGCTGATAATTGTGGACTCGAGAGCGACTATAGGTTTCTTGCCAGCAATAGCAGCAGCGACTTCTTTGGAGTAATAAATCATTGCCTCAGATTACCGCCAGAAAGTGATGACAGGGTAATGCGATAGAAATAGGCTAGAGACATGGCATATAACGTTGAAAAAATTCGCGCTGATTTCCCTTCGCTTTATTCAGGAACTGCATTCTTTGACGGTCCAGGAGGTAGCCAAACCCCTACGCCAGTCGCGCAGGCGATCTCTCACGCTTTGATTTCTCCGCTTTCTAATCGCGGAGTTACGACTGAATCCGAGAGAAATGCCAATGAGATTGTTCTTGAATACCGCAGCGCAGTTGCCGATTTAGTCGGGGGAGAAGCCAAAGGCGTTGTCTACGGCAGAAGCTGGACTCAACTTGTTTATGATTTTTCACGAACCATTTCAAAATCCTGGGGACCAGGAGATGAAATAGTAGTTTCAAATTTAGATCACGATTCGAATGTACGTCCTTGGATTCAAGCTGCTGAAGCTCGCGGCGCAACGGTCAAGTGGGCAAAGTTTGATACAACAACTGGGGAGCTCTCAGTCGAAGAAGTTGCGAATCAATTATCAAATAAAACGAAATTTGTTTCAATAACAGGTGCTTCAAATGTTATCGGCACGAAACCAAATCTTTCAGCAATCGGAAAAGAAGTGCATAAAGTAGGCGCTCTATTTGCTGTCGATGGAGTTCATTTAACGCCACATGCGCCAATTGATGTAAAAGCTATTGGAGCAGATTTCTTTGGATTTTCGTCGTACAAAATGCTTGGACCACACTGTGGTTCAATGATTGCAGATCCTGCACTTCTTGAATCGCTTCACAATGACAAACTTCTTCCATCCACGATGGACGTTCCGGAGAGATTTGAATTTGGAACTCTTCCATACGAAATAATGGCTGGAGCAACGGCAGCCATCAATTACACAGCAGGATTGGACGCAGCCGCAGCTGGAACGCGACGTGAGAAAATTCTTTTCAGTATGAATTCTCTTGATGAATACGAGCAGGAGCTCTTTGCTCACTTACGCAGAGAAATTACCTCTATTCCAGGGATTACGTGCTTTGGAAGTGCGACTGACCGCACTCCGACGTTATTTTTCCAGCTAGGAAATAAAGCAAGTGTTGATGTCTACAAGGCTCTGGCGCAACGAAATATCAATGCACCAGCAAGCAACTTTTATGCACTTGAATGCTCACGCGCGTTGGGTCTTGGTGACACCGGCGCAGTCCGAGCAGGACTTGCACCCTACACAACGAAAGATGACGTCGATCGCTTAGTTGGCGCTCTCGATGAAATTGCTCGTTCTTAAGTTAAAACCAGATTACTTATCGAAGGCTGTTGTGTAGCCGTTGATTGCTGGCTGTCCGCCGAGGTGGGCATAAAGAACCTTGCTGCCTTTAGGGAAGTAGCCCTCTTTAATGAGATCGATGAGAGCAGCCATTGACTTACCCTCATAAACCGGATCAACAATGACGCCTTCTGTTCTACCGAGCAATCGGATTGCTTCGATTGTATGTTCACTTGCAATGCCATAAATGTCATCATGCCAACGATCAAGCAAAACGATTTCTGAATCATCGAGTGGACGTCCAAGTTCAATTGCTTCTGCGGTGCGAGAAGCAATTCGCTTGATTTGCTCCCAAGTCTTTTCCACTGTTGCAGAGGCATCAATTCCAAGAACTGATTGTGCGCGATTTGAGTGTGCAAAACCGGCGATCATTCCACCCTGTGTTGATCCTGTAACAGAACAAACGATGATGTTGTCGAATGTGAATCCGAGAGCTTTCTCTTGATCTTCAACTTCAAAGGCCCAGCCCGCAAATCCATGTCCACCGAGCGCGTGATCTGAAGCTCCAGCAGGAATCGCGTAAGGCTTCCCGCCATTTGCGATTACTTCAGCAAGAGCATCTTCCCAAGACTTTCTAAAGCCGATATCAAATCCTGCAGCGTTCAATCGAACATCTGCACCCATGATCCGAGACAATAAAATATTGCCTGTCTTTTCGTAATTTACTTCGTTCCAATCAACCCAATGTTCTTGAACGAGAACACACTTCAAACCTAGGTGTGCGGAAACCGCTGCTACTTGGCGAGTGTGATTTGATTGAACTCCACCGATTGAAACCAATGTGTCGCAACCCTGCTCCAATGCATCTGCCGCAAGGTACTCCAGCTTTCGTGTTTTGTTTCCACCATACGCAAGGGCGGAATTCACATCTTCGCGTTTTGCCCAAATTTCAACATCTCCACCTAAATGCTCTGAAAGGCGATCAAGGCGATGAATGGGAGATGGGCCGAAGGTCAGAGAGACCTTTGGAAAGCTTTCAAGTTTTGTACGTGACATGGGAGAAACGTATCGTGCTTAAATAACAGATTGGTAACCGATATGTAACGGAAAAAATGAGCGGATTAGACCCAACGAGGAGTCCTTCGCTACTATTCGCCAGCTGCATAACAACCTGGCTGGTTGCCCGAGCGGCCAATGGGAGCGGACTGTAAATCCGCCGGCAACGCCTTCGAAGGTTCAAATCCTTCACCAGCCACCATTCAAGAAAAAGACCCCTGACTCGTTTAAACAACGAAGCAGGGGTCTTTTTGTATTAGTTACTTATTAGTGCGGAACGGTCCAGCTGTTCCGTTCTTCAATCGGGACCTGAGTGCAACGAAATACCACACAACCGCGGCAAGTTCGAAGTACACGGCCATCTTGGCAACTACATGGCTTCCAGCAGGAAGCGTCATGCAGAGAACTACGATAATTGCCCAAACAATACCAACCATGCTGAGTGGTACGAGTTTCTTACCCATGTCATAGTAATTGGCAGGAGCACTTGGGATTCTATTATTTTTTGCACCAATAACGGTCGCTACAAGCACCGAACCGTAGGTAATGTAAAGAACAACGCTAACAATTCCAAGTACTTGTGAAGCGATTCCCGACGAAAGGAATGTAACGCCAATTGCGAAGGCGCCAACAAGAAGAACTGCAGCAATTGGAGTCTTAGTCTTTGGGTTAACCTTTGAGAAGACCTTTGAGAAAGGAAGCATGTTGTCACGTGATAATGAGTAGCAAGTACGAGTTGCAACGGTCACGTTTGCAAGCAAGCATGAGAACATTGAAACGAAACAGACTACCTGCAACAAGAATCCGCCAGTTTGTCCAAAATGTGCTTTGAAAATTGAGATCATTGGATTAGATGACGTTGAATTTACTGTGTCGCCAATCTTGCCTGGGATAGCCATCGCGAAAATTGCGAAAACTCCAAGTCCGGCAAGTCCTGAAACGATAACCGAACGCTTCATCGCTTGAGGAGCAACTTTACGAGGATCATGCGTTTCTTCTGCAAGATCGGCTGAACCTTCCCATCCGGCGATTGTCCAGATTGGAAGAAGAAGGGCGGTTGCAATTGCGGTGATATTTATCTTTCCACCAGTTGATGAACCGTGTTGGAAGAGAATGCTTGCACCCTGCTTTTGAGCGAAGAATGCAATACCGATACCCAGAATTGCTGTGAGACCGATAGTTCCGACTAGTTCAACAGCAGCTCCACCGTTGTTGATACGAGCTGTCAGTTTGATTGAAATTATGTTTACGACTACTGCGAAAACAATTCCAATTCCTGACAACATAATGATGTTGGAATGTGTTGGGTTATGCCAAAAATCAGGTGCAAACACTGAAGCCAGAGCAACAGCGATACCAGCGGATCCTACGAACTGACACAGGAGCGCATTCCACCCAGTGAACCAACCAAAAGTTGGATTCGTGAGGCGAGATGCCCAATGGTAGGCATATCCAGTAATTGGTAGTCGAACAGCTAGATGACCATAGACTGAAGCGAGCAATAGGGTTCCTGCAATAACAGGTAACCAGAGCCAGATCGCGATTCCACCAATTGTCTGAAATGGTTGCGCGAAGAGGGTAAATACAGTTGTTGTAACGCTAATCATGGAGAAAGCTAAAGCGAAGGATGAAAAACCACCCATTGTTCGCTGCAGCTCTTCCTTATACCCGAAAGCGCTAAGCGCCTTATCTTCCTGTATATCTTGATTGTCATTAAACGGCATTTGTACTCCTCTAAATTGAGAAATTTGAGTAGAAATAAGTTTTATTGTTTAGTTAGGGATTAGCCGGATTTCTCCGCTAAGAGATTATGGCGTTATTGAGTTTTGCTTTCATGTGGTTTTTCAATCCATGTATGCACCACCATTGACCGAAACTGCTTCACCCGTGATGAAACTTGAATCGCTTCCTGCTAGGAAAGCAATAACTCGCGCTACATCCTCTGGAGTTTCCAGTCGCGCAAGTGGAGTGTCATTAATCCATAGTTTTTTGACGCTCTCAGGGTCGCTTCCGCGAAGTTGCGCTTCCCACGCCAATTCACGATCTTGCATAGGTGTAGCAACAAAACCCGGGCAGACGCAGTTGACCAGAATTCCGTGAGGTGCCAGTTCAAATGCCATGGATTGCGTAAGGCCAAGCACGGCAAATTTACTTGCTACGTAGTCGGCTAGGAATGGGACACGACCCTGCTTAGCCGCCATCGAAGCTGTATTGATAATTCGACCTTTGATTCCCAAAGAAATCATTGCGCGTGCAACTGCTTGACCACAGAAAAAGATCCCGTAGGTATTCACTTCGAATGTTCTGCGCAAATCTTCTGGCGATATATCGACGAACTTTTGCATCTTTGAAATTCCCGCGTTTGATACCCAAACATCAATACGACCATGTTTAGCAACAATATCTTTTACAAGATTTGTTGACGAGTCTGGATTGGTAACATCAAGGGATGCGGCTTCAGCCGATGCAATCTCTCCAGCAACCTTCTCTGCTGAAGCCAGATTTATATCAGTCACTATCACGTGATAACCACGAGAGCCTAGTTCCCGCGCTGTTGCTGCGCCTATTCCAGAACCGGCTCCTGTTACAACAGCAATTTGTTGTGTCATTTATTCCATCCTCATTTCGTCCAGGCAAGCTTGTGGGAAATATCAACAGTTGAAATTTGAAGTTCTTTGTACATTTCATAACGATCTAAATAGAGAACCCGATTTTTTAAGTTGGGTTCAATGATTTCGCCTGCCTCGAGCGCTCCCTTAACAAAATTCCAATCGTCAATGACTCCACAGCCAATGCCGGCGGCGACCGCAGCGCCAAAAGAGGCACCTGGATGATTGATAATCGAAGTTAGATTTCGTCCAAGAACATCAGCCAAGATTTCCCGCCATAAACGTGATTTTGAACCGCCGTTAGTAACCGTGCAATTTTGAATAACTAATCCGCCTTCGGCAAATACGTCGAAATGCTGTTTAAAACCATAGGCAATGCATTCAAGGAATGACCGGTGTAGATCTCCCCGGGTTGTGCCAAGGTGCAAACCAGCAATGACGCCGCGCAAGTCAGGATCGTGTAGTGGCGATTTTTCACCAAGAAAGTAAGGAAGAGAAAGAAGGGCCCCTGGTTTGCTCGTTGACGCTTCTGCATCCAGGAGTTGAATATCAACGTCACCGAGAAGATGCTGTTCCCAGCGAAGGACAGATCCGCTTGTGGCCATGCATCCGTTTGGCAACCATTTTCCTTCTATTGGGTGAGCATCTAGATAAAGGCGCGGATCAATAAAGAATTCATCACTCACGGCAAGAATGTCCCCAGCACCGCCGAGCTTCACAAGGCAATCTCCATGCGTTACTAAACCAGCGCCATATGCAGACAAGACATGATCTGCTCCACCAACATAGATTTCAGTGCCGGCGGCGAGGCCCGTCTCGGAAGCAGCAATCGCGTTGATAGTTCCAACCAAAGTGCCGGAACGTTTTGCGGGGAGCAACTCTGGCCACGTAATTTCAGTTGAATCCAAAAGTAGCGTGATGGGATTTCGATCCCATCCGTAAAGACCACTTTCGATCGCCCAATTTAATTCAACATGTGGTTCTGCTCCGAGTTTTACCGACATCCAATCATAAGAACCCATAATCATTTTTGTGCGATTCCAGATATCTGCTTCGTTATGAGCTAACCAAATTGCTGTTGGCGCAACCGACTGCTGAGTTAGTTGTGAACCGGTCAATTTTAAGAAGTCGAATCCTGACATTTGCTTAGCTAGAGATTTGATTTCTTTCGTTGCACGGGCATCGTTTTGAAGCATCGCTCTGCGCAAGGCATTGCCCTTTGCATCTGCAATCACGACTGCAGGGACCATTCCTGATATTGCAATCGCACTGATGTCGGAAGCGGCACATCCGGCCGCATTCAGTAATTCAGGAACCACACTGCAAAGCGCTTTCCACCACTCGACTGGATCTGCTTCCGACCAACCTGGGTTATCGCTAAAAAGTTGGAGGGGCTTGGAAGAAACAGCAGAGATTCCTTTTTCAGGATGTAACAAGATTGCTTTCAACCCAGATGAACCCAAATCCACCCCAAGAAGAAACCCAGATCTTGTATTAGGCACTTCGCGCCGCATCAATAAAGCGTTTGGCTCGCTCCGGATCAACTTCATTCCAGGTATATCCATCTCGCTTCAAATCACTACCAACAATGCAGCCATCTGCGTATTTGAAGAATTCCTTGATGGTTCCCGATTTTGCCCCTGTATTTAGAAGAACAGGTACATCTTTATCAACGGCTTCGCGAACATCTGCAACAGTTCTAACATCAGGTTCACTGCCTGCCATTGGTCCTGATACCAAAATTACATCTGGAAGACTTGAAACCAGAGTGGACTTAGCCATTTGGGCAGGAGTTCGCTGGCCGATATTTGAGGCGAATTCGGGCGTGATATTTGCAAAAATGGCCAGGTCTTCGCGACCGAATGCTCTTCTATTTCGCAGAAGCGTTGCAGCATCTGGTTGCCAAAGACCCATATCCGATTCCCACGTTCCAGTGATTACTTCGCGCATAAACCAGGCGCTGCTCCCAATAGCAATTGCCATCGCACATTGCTCGTCCCAAAGAAAATCTACTCCAAAAGGAATATCAGTTGGTTTGCATTCCGTTACCACTCGAGTCATCACTGCAGACGCTTCGAGTCCAGCATTCAATTGGTAAGGACGGTCACCTTCGTTGCAGAAAAGAATGGCATCGAAACCAGCTTTTAACAGTTGTTCAGTATCTCGCTTCACATGATCAATTAAGCCTTGTATTCCTGCAGCTGCATCGTAAAGCGGAGTTCCAGGTAACGGCGGAACGTGAGCCATTGCGATGAGAGGTTTATTGACTGATGGAAAAATCTTCTTGAAGCGGGACATTACTTACCTTCCTGAGCGATTGGTTCAACATGGATTACATCTATTCCGAGGCGTTTGATTTTTTTAATTTCCTCACTTGCCGGAGCAGCGTTTGTTACCAGGATGTCTACTTCTTTTAATGAAGTCACAGATGCGAATGCAACTCTTCCGATTTTGGAAGCATCGGCGAGCACAATTACTCGACTTGCAGCTTTGATGGCCTCTTGCTTTACCCGCGTATCTTCCAAGTTATATTCAGTGAGTCCTTTCGTTGCTGAAATGCCAGCTACTCCAAGAAAAACAGAATCACAATTCAAATCTGCGAAGGAGCCTTCGGCTCTTGCCCCAATCAAACTCAATTCACCTTTCCGGACAACTCCACCAGTGACGATTGTGCGAATCTGAGGTTTGTTGGTCAATTCTGTTGCGATGCGAAGAGAACTTGTAATCACTGTTAACACGAGCTTCGGATCTATTGCTCTTGCCATTTCCAGCGTTGTCGTTCCTACATCGATAATGGCAGTCTCGCCATCCGCAAGTAATTCAGCAGCAGCGTGACCTATTCGAACTTTTGCAGCATGCTCTTGTGTGGCCCTGAGCAGGATAGGTGGCTCATACGATCGACTTTGAGCAGCAATAGCCCCTCCGCGGACGCGGCGGGCATGGCCACCGAATTCCAAAGCCTCAAGATCGCGGCGGATTGTCATTTCTGAGAGATCGAACTCTTCAGCTAAATCAGAAATGTTGGCCTGGCCGGCAGCATTGAGCTTTGCCAATATTCTCGCTCTGCGCAGGTCCGAGCTCATTCCCCGAGGTTATTCTTTCAATTCACAAAAAACAACGCTATTTTGTTAATTTTTCACATTAATTAACATCAACTTGGCTCAGCTAAGCGTGGGTTACGGCCTTAAAAACATCTTTCTGCCTGCAGCCATGACTTCCGCCTCTGTCAGATTCTCTAAATCAACGGTCTCAATTCGGCGTACTCTTTCGGCATACATTGGATGCTGTTTGCGAAGGTAACTAACAAAGTTTCCAACTGCGCTTGCTTTCCCTTTCCCGGCACCAACAAGATAAATCTCGTCTGCCAC
>CANCGX010000003.1 GCA_947377725.1 Actinomycetota bacterium | reverse complement strand
CTGAGTTTTGGCATGAAGAAAATCAAAGCCGCTCCAGTCAGACACCAGAGTGATTCATAGAGAAAAGTCGGATGGAAAGTAGCGAAATTTTCATAGCCATGCGGTCGAGAGGAGATCGGAACTTCAAGGGCCCACGGCAACGTCGAAGGTCTTCCGAATAATTCAACATTGAACCAATTGCCCCATCGTCCAATTGCTTGAGCCAATAACAGCCCTGGCGCTAACGCATCTGCAAATTCTCCGAAAGAAACTTTCCTTGGTTTGCTTCTGAAAGAAGCGAAAGCGACAGCAGTTCCAAGAGCAACAGCTCCCCAAATTCCCATTCCACCTTGCCAGATTTTGAGAGCATCCAATGGTTTTCCATGGTTTCCAAAATATGCATCTGGCGAAGTAATCACATGGTAAAGCCGACCACCAATTATTCCTGCCGGAATCGACCACACTGCAACGTCAGAAATATCCTCTGGATCTCCACCTACGTGAAAGTAGCGACGACGCCCCACGTAAATCGCTACAACAATTCCTAGAAGAATTGATAGGGCATAAAAATGAATTGTGAGAAAACCAAAATGCACCGCGCTAACCGTCGGTGACGGAAAGAAACGGTGCATTTCAAATATCCTCGTTCTTGCCGGTTACTTCACTCCAGCCTTGGCAAGGTACGCCTTAAATTTAGCTAGATCCAAGTAATTTTCTGATGGCATCAAATTGCCATCAACAAAAACAGTCGGCGTCGAATTGACTCCAACCTTCGTTGCGTCAGTTTCGATATTTGATACCCAGCCTGCAAATTTATTATCTTTAACGCAGCCTGCGAACTTCTTATCGTTAATCCCGGCTCCGATTCCAAGAACAGTGAGCACTTGGGCATTCCATAGTCCTGAATTTTCAGTCTTGGATTGATTTGCATAAAGTGAAGAGTGGTAAGCCAGGAATTTTCCAGAGTCAGCTGCGCAGCCTGCAGCATTAGCCGCCATAACAGATTCTGGTCCAATAAAGGACATTGGATGGAAGACAGCCTTAATCTTTCCGGCTTCAATCAAAGAATTAATGTAAGTGTTGTTTACCGCTTCAAAGTTGCGACAATTTGGACATTGGAAGTCTTCCCAGAAATCCAGGCGCACAGGTGCTGATGGATTGAACATAATTCCATATCCGTCTGCCTTTGATGCGGCTACAGGTTTTGCTGCGGAATTCGTGGAGTGGCTTGAAAATAGTGAAGCTCCGACGCCAGAAAGAACAACGAGTAGAACCATTCCAATCACAATATTGCGTGTGATTTTATCTCCGCCTTTTTGCTGAGCCATTTACTTCTCCTCTTTCTCAACCTGTTTATATATCCGTAATTCAACAGTTTAGTAATAAGTTCTAATTTACAGCACAAAATCTAACGACGGACGCCTTCAGCAAGGGATTGCGCCAATTCTTTAACGCGAATGAGGCCTTCTCCCATTGATTGGCTCTCCTGAAGCAGGCGGATGAATGCCGATCCGACAATTACGCCATCGGCATACTGAGCAACTTCATGAGCTTGATCTCTCGTCGAAACCCCCAGGCCAACAGCTACCGGCGTAGAGGAAACCTTTCGAATGCGTCCAACAAGATCACGGGCGGAAGATGAAACTGTTGTGCGAGTTCCGGTTACCCCCATGAGAGATGCCGCGTAGATGAAGCCGCTGCACTCGGCAGTTACTTGTGCAAGACGTTCATCCTTCGTGCTTGGGGCTACAACAAAAATGCTGTTGATCTCTTCACTCTTCACTGCAGCGCGCCAAGGGCCGGCTTCTTCAATAGTTAAATCTGGAGTAATAACTCCAGAGCCACCAGCTTCCGAAATACTCTTGGCAAAATTCTCGACGCCATATCGCTCAATAGGATTCCAATATGTCATCACTACTGCTGGGGTTCCAAGAGCTGTGATTGCGGAAAGCGTGCTAAAAACTTCACGAGCTCCCGTACCTTGACTCAAAGATAGATCGGCAGCGGCTTGAATGATTGGTCCATCCATCACAGGGTCGCTGTAAGGAAACCCGATCTCAATTGCATCCACGCCACCTTCAACCATGGCAGTAATTGCATCTATGCATTCCTGTTGGGATGGAAATCCAGCCGGAAGGTAGCCAATGAGCGCTGCACGATTTTCTGCACGCGTCTTCTCAAAAAGTTGCGAAAGTGGAGTCATTTATAAAGGTATTCCAAAGTATCGCGCAGCGGTGTCGACATCTTTGTCTCCGCGTCCTGAAAAATTAATAAGCAATGTGGCTTCACTGCCAAGCTCTTTTCCAATCTTTATAGCTCCGGCTAAAGCGTGAGCAGTTTCGATTGCAGGAATGATTCCTTCAGTTTTGGACATGAGTGAAAATGCTTCCATCGCTTCATCATCGGTGATTGGTTGGTATTCAGCTCTTCCAATATCACTGAGGTATGCATGTTCTGGCCCAACGCCTGGGTAATCCAATCCAGCAGAAATGGAATGCGACTCAACTGTTTGACCATTTTCATCCTGCAAAACGTATGAGCGAGTTCCGTGCAAAACTCCTGGAGTCCCACCTGAAATCGTTGCTGCGTGTTTACCGGATGCAATTCCACTTCCACCGGCCTCCAAGCCAATTAAGCGAACTGAAGCATCATCAATAAATGGGTGGAATATTCCAATTGCGTTTGATCCGCCACCAACACATGCAAGAACTGCATCAGGTAATTTGCCTGTTAGTTCCAATACTTGGGCTCTGGCTTCGACCCCAATGATTCGGTGAAAATCGCGGACCATCGTTGGAAATGGATGAGGCCCAGCGACGGTGCCGAGCAGGTAATGCGTTGTATCAACGTTTGTAACCCAATCACGCATCGCCTCATTGATTGCATCTTTCAGCGTTTTCGAACCCTGCGTTACGGGAACAACTTCGGCTCCCAATAATTTCATGCGTGCAACGTTTAAAGATTGACGTTTTGTATCTTCCTCGCCCATATAGACGACACATTCAAGCCCCATGAGCGCAGCAGCAGTTGCAGATGCAACTCCGTGTTGTCCCGCTCCGGTCTCAGCAATAATTCTCTTCTTACCCATTCGCTTTACTAAGAGCGCCTGTCCAAGAACGTTATTTATTTTATGACTACCAGTGTGATTGAGATCTTCTCGCTTGAGAATGATTCGCGCATTACCCGCATGTTCCGCAAAGCGAGGAACTTCGGTGATGATGCTTGGGCGTCCCGTGTACGTCCGGTGCAAATATTCCAGTTCGGCAGCAAAAGTTGGATCTGCTTTCGCATCTTCATAAGCCTGGGTTAAAGAGTCAAGGGCTTCAATGAGAGCCTCCGGAACAAACCGTCCGCCGTACGGGCCAAAGTGGCCAATGATTTCGCTCTGATTCACGGTCACAAAGTACCAGTCTCATCACGGCCCAATAATCGAGAAATTGCATGTTGAGGGTTGCCGGCTTTCACGAGAGTTTCTCCCACCAGAATAGCTTTGCCGCCCAAGGCTTCAATGTGTGCAACTTCATCTCTTTCAGAGATCCCTGACTCTGCCACTCGAATAACGTTGGCGGGAATCTGGGGTAAAAGTTCCTCGAAAACTCTTGGGTCCAATTCCAAGGTCTTCAAATTTCTTGAATTGACCCCAACAATCCTTGGATTAATTTCAAATGCGCGTTCCAGCTCTTCTTGATTATGAACTTCAACCAAGACATCCATTCCCAGTTCTGTAGCCATCTGATGAAAATCTACATATTGTGAAGGGCTCAAACCAGCAACAATAAGAAGCAACAAATCCGCTCCAATAACTCGAGACTCGAGGATTTGAAAATCTGTGACAATAAAATCTTTACGAAGAACTGGAATATCAATTGCACTCCGAACTTCGTGGAAATCTGCAATGGATCCTTTAAATCTTCTTTCTTCCGTGAGCACGCTAACGACGGCTGCTCCGCCTTCTTGATACTGCTCCGCTAATTTTCCAGGGCTAGGAATATCGGCTAGCGCACCTTTGCTCGGGGAAGACCGCTTAACTTCTGAGATTATTTGCGTTCCAGGTTGCGACAGAGAATTGAGAGCTCCGCGTAATTCAGGAGCAGATTGCAATAGCTCGCGCATTTGCGACAGGGGAACTTCCCGCCTTTTAACATCTTCGAGAACACCTTCAATGATCGAATCAAGAACTGTGCTCATAACGTTGGATCCTCACCTTCGCTAAGAGAGTTCCAAGGAGTGGAAGGTTTTCTATCGTACTTCGATGGTCCACTTTTACGTCCCAATTTGATCATGAGAAAAGAAATAACTCCTATGAAGAGGAAGAGAGCAAATAACTTCATGAGGAAAGCGCCTTCATTGAATTAGCAGTTGCAATTGCGCCCAGAACTGCGGCTGCTTTATTTCTACACTCTGCTTCTTCACTTTCAGGAACCGAATCAGCAACAATGCCTGCACCAGCCTGAACATACGCTTTTCCATCTTTGATGACAGCAGTGCGAATTGCAATACAAGCATCAATGTTTCCTCGGAAATCCAAGTACCCAATTGTGCCGCCATAAATTCCACGGCGAGTAGGTTCTTGCTCTTCTATGATTGCCATTGCACGCGGCTTAGGTGCACCAGATAATGTGCCGGCTGGAAATACTGCATAGAGAGCATCAACAGGAGAACGTTTCTTATCTAACTTTCCAATTACGGTAGAAACAATATGCATGACGTGTGAGTAGCGTTCTAAATGCATGAATTCAACGACTTCAACTGATCCGGCTTCACAAACTCGACCGAGGTCGTTTCTACCCAAATCGACTAGCATCAAATGTTCCGCACGCTCTTTCGGATCGGCTAATAATTCCTCACCATTTTGCGCATCAATTTCTGGGTTGTCAGATCGTGGCCGAGTCCCGGCGATTGGGTGAATCATTACTTCGCCATCAGTTATTTTAACAAGTGCTTCTGGACTAGATCCAACAATATCTAGGCCATCGTGAAATCTAAACAAATACATATAGGGACTTGGATTTTGCAAGCGAAGTGCACGATAAACATCGTAAGGCGAAGCAGAGCACTCCATTGTGAATCGTTGAGAAAGCACTACTTGGAATGCTTCTCCAGAGCGAATTTCTTCTTTAATTAATTCAACTTTCCGGCAATACTCTTCAGATGTCATGTTGCGTTCAAAGTTTGCGCTTTGCTTCTCTGTAGGAAGAGTTATGTGCGCAGTGAGGGGTTGGTTTGCACTAATTTTCATTGCTTCAAGTCTGCGCATGGCATCTTCATACGCTTCATCCACACGTTCATCGCTTCCATCCCAATTAATTGCATTTGCAATCAACGTGAGCGACCCTTCGAAATGATCGTAAATTGCAAGGTCTGAGGTGAGCATGTAGGAAATTTCTGGAAGTTCGACATCTTTATTAGCAATATTAGGAATTTTCTCTAAACGACGAACAATTTCATATCCCATGTATCCAACAAGTCCTCCAGTAAGCGGAGGGAGTTGTTCAATATGTGGCGATTTCAATTGCGCTGCTGTAATCCTTACTGCTTCCAATGGATCGATTCCATGTGGGGCTCCAGCTGGTGCCGTTCCTACCCATTCGGCCAAACCATTAACTTCTGTAAGAGTTGCCGCACTGTTTACACCAATAAAGGAATATCTCGACCAAACGCCGCCGTGTTCGGCCGATTCAAGGAGAAATGTACCTGGGCGGTCATTTGCAAGTTTGCGATAGAGACCAAGAGGTGTCTCGCTATCTGCAATAAACTTTTGAAAAACCGGAATAACATTAAAGTTCTTTGCATAATCTCTAAATTCTTCAATCGTCATCATGATGTGACCTCCCGATGAAAGCAGGTTCGTTCGCCTGTGTGACAGGCAGCCCCGTCCTGCTCGATTTTCAATAGGAGCGCATCTCCGTCGCAGTCGAATGACATCGATATTAGCTTTTGACTATGGCCAGATGTTTCGCCTTTAATCCAAAGAGAATTTCGACTTCTACTCCAGTAGGTGACGTGACCTGTTTCAAGAGTCATATTTAGTGCTTCCTCATTCATCCAAGCAAGCATCAAGACTTCACCATTCACAGCATCTTGGGCGATGGCAGCAATAAGCTCACCGTTCGAAAGTCGCTCACGTATCTGAGAAGGGATATTCACAGGGATATTCTGCCGTACATAGGTTTACTCGCGAACCGAATATCCGGCCTGCGCGAGATAACTCTTCACCTCGGAAATTCTGAAAGTTCCAAAATGAAAGATGCTGGCCGCCAAGAGCGCATCGGCTCCTGCATCCAAAGCCGTCGCAAAGTCCACCAATGAACCCGCTCCCCCGCTAGCAATGATCGGAACGTTTACAACCGAACGAGCTGCCTTAATCATGTCAATGTCATACCCTGATTTTGTGCCATCTGCATCCATAGAATTCAACAGAATCTCGCCAACGCCTCGGGTAACAGCCTCCTGCATCCAGTCAAGAGCATCAAGTGCCGCGCTCTTTCTGCCTCCGTGGGTCGTCACTTCAAAACCTGAAGCAGTTTCCGCCCTCCGCGCATCTACAGACAAAACCAAGACTTGGTTACCGAATCGATCGGCAATCTCATTAATCAATTCTGGCCTGATGATTGCAGCTGTATTAATTGAAACTTTATCTGCGCCCGCGCGTAATAATCGATTCACATCTTCAACTGTGCGAATTCCACCCCCTACCGTCAACGGAATGAAAACCTGCTCTGCAGTTCTACTTACTACTTCGAGCATTGTTGATCGCTCATCCACACTCGCCGAGATATCTAAAAACGTAAGTTCGTCCGCGCCTTCTGCGCCATAGCGCTTCGCAAGTTCTACGGGATCTCCGGCATCGACAAGGTTTTCAAAATTAACACCTTTAACTACTCGCCCTTTATCTACATCAAGACAAGGAATAATTCGCTTTGCTAATGTCATTCCGTGATTGCCAGTGCTTCTTCAAGGGTGAACGCTCCCGCATACAAAGCTTTACCTACAATTGATCCTTCGATGCCAATCTCAGTGAGAGCTCTGATGTGAAGCAGGTCTTGCAATGTTGAGACTCCACCACTTGCAACGATTGGCTTCGAAGTCGCTGCGCATACTTCCTTCAACAATTCTAAGTTTGGGCCGGCGAGGGTTCCATCCTTTGCGACGTCCGTGACGATATATCGTGCACATCCGTTTCTATCTAATCTTTCAATAGTTTCAAAAAGATCTCCACCTTCACGAGTCCATCCTCGTGCTGCAAGTGTGTGACCTCTTACATCTAGACCAACCGCTATCCGATCTCCGAATTCGCCAATTACTTTTGCAGTCCATTCTGGATCTTCGAGAGCGGCAGTACCTAAATTGACTCGAGTACAACCAGTCGCTAAAGCTCTACGAAGAGTTTCGTCATCTCGTATTCCGCCAGAAAGCTCCACTTGTATGTCAACAGATTTAATAACCTGAGCAAGTAAATCCGCATTACTCCCGATTCCGAAAGCAGCGTCCAGATCCACAAGGTGAATCCATTCTGCTCCAGCTGTGACAAACTCTTGGGCGACTTCCAATGGATTTCCGTATTGACTCTCTGCTGAGAGTTCGCCTTGTACGAGTCGAACTGCCTTCCCGCCTTTAACATCAATCGCCGGTAAAAGTTCAAGTTTCTTCATATCTTTTTTGCCCAATTCTTAATCAATTTTGCTCCAGCATCTCCACTCTTCTCCGGGTGAAACTGCGTTGCAAAAATATTTTCTTTTTCGATCGCAGCGACAAATTCTTCGCCGTGATAGGTCCAGGAGATATTCGCGCCTTTGACAACTTCTTTTGCCGCATAAGAATGTACAAAGTAGAACTTCTTATCCTCGACTCCTTCGAAGAGGTTCGAATCCACGACAACATCATTCCAACCGATATGAGGAAGAATTGGCGCCTTCAAAACACTGACATCTCCAGAGAAATACCCAAGACCTTTATGGTTACCTTTTTCGCTACCGCTTTCAAAAAATATTTGCATTCCGACACAGATTCCAAAAACAGGTTTACCCGTTGCTACGGCTTGAGCGATTAGCTCTCGCCCACCAATGGCTTCAAGTTGCAACATGCAGGCACCAAATGCCCCAACACCAGGGACGACATACGCATCAGCTTGAAGAAAATCTTCTGCCTTTGACGTGAGAGCAACTTCGTGTCCGGTTAACTCAAATGCCCGTTGAGCCGATCTCAGATTGCCAGACCCATAATCAAGAACTGCTATCAAAGAGAACCCTTAGTTGAAGGAATACCGGCAACTCGGTTATCAACCGTCACGGCATCGCGAAGAGCGCGAGCAACTGCTTTGAATTGAGCTTCAAAAACGTGGTGAGCATTTCTTCCCTCTAGAACGCGAACGTGCAAAGCAATTCGCGCTTCAGCAACAATAGATTCCCAAATATGCCGACCTAAAGTTGTGTCAAAAGTTCCTATGAGCTCAACAATTTCTGGTTGACGATGAACAAGGTATGGGCGTCCAGATAAATCTACGGCTGTCTGGACCAGGACTTCATCAAGTGGAACCATTGCGTCACCAAATCTGCGGATACCGCTCTTATCACCTAGCGCTTCGCGCAGCGCTTGCCCGAATGCAAGCGAAGTATCTTCAACCGTGTGATGCGAATCCACATCAACATCTCCCTCTGTCTTTACAGTGAGATCAAAACCCGCGTGCTTGCCAAGTTGGGAAAGCATGTGGTCAAAGAATGGAACTCCGGTATTGATATCGATTTGACCAGACCCGTCTAAATTCAGGGCAACGCTTACTTTCGACTCTTTAGTTTCACGAACAACGAGTGCAGTTCTTGGCGTCATATTCTTCTACTTTCTCAGTGGTCTTATCTCTCAGGATGTAATTATTGCGCAATCTCTTGTGCAGCTGCTAAAAAACGATGATTCTCGGGCGCGGTTCCGACAGTAACTCGCAAGTAACCTTCCAATCCGACGTCTCGAATTAAAATTCCACGGTCGAGGAACTCTTTCCAGATATTTGCAGAAGTGCCCTTAAACCCAGAGAAAAGTAAGAAGTTTGCTGAGCTTTCCAGCGCATTCCAACCCAATCGCTCCAAGCCTTTGACGAGAAGATCTCTTTCGCTCAGCAATTCATCGATGCCGCTTTGCATTACAGATGCGTGATCTATCGCAACTTCAGCTGCTGCTTGAGTAAGTGAACTCAAATGATAAGGAAGTCGGGTTACAAGAACTGCGTCGATTACCGAAGGATGCGCGACGAGATAACCCACCCGGACTCCGGCGAAGGCAAATGCTTTACTCATCGTTCGGGAAGAAACTACGTGTGGAAATTTTTCAATTAAAAGTGACGCACTTGCCTCGGTAGAAAATTCTGCGTAAGCCTCGTCAACTACCAACAAAGCGCCTATATTTGCACTGGCTTGAGCAAGCTTTGAAATATCTACCAACGGTGTTGATGTACCTGAAGGATTATTTGGCGTAGTCACAAATATGAGCGAAGGGCGCTCTGCCAATATTTGCTCGACAGCAATCTCCACATCGATTCTGAAATCATCCTCTCGAGCGCCTGCAATCCACGAAGTCCCAGTTATTTTTGCAATCAATGGGTGAACTGAATATGAAGGCGTAAATCCAAGAGCTTTTCTTCCTGCGCCCCCGCACGCCAGGAAAAGAGTTTGCAAGATTTCATTGCTTCCATTTGCTGCCCACATGTTTTCAACATCGAACTCTGTGCCGCTTTGGAGATTGACATATTCGGCGAGTTTGGCTCGAAGTCTTACGGCGTCTCTGTCGGGATAGCGATTTAAATTTCCGGCAACTTCCTGAATTCTTGAGACGATTTCTTGCTGCACAACTTCGGGCAGAGAAAATGGGTTCTCGTTTGTATTGAGTTGAACGACATCCACTATTTGAGGTGCTCCATAGGGAGACAAGCTCTTTAGATCATCTCTAAGAGGCAACCAGTCTGGCCATTGGTTCATTCAAACCTCGCAGTTATTGCTTCACCGTGTGCAGGCAGATCTTCACAATTAGCTAATGTGATGACATTTGGCGAGATATCGCGAAAAGACTTTTCATCATAGTTAATGAAATTGACGCCCTTAAGAAACGATTGAACAGAAAGTCCGCTTGAGTGGCAGGCACATCCTCCTGTGGGTAAGACGTGATTTGACCCTGCTGAATAATCCCCCAGCGATACGGGCGAAAAAGCACCGAGGAATACTGCTCCAGCATTTCTGATGGCTTTTCCTGCAGTTATAGGTTCGGCGGTGATTATTTCAAGATGCTCAGCACCATACGCATTAGCGACATTTATCGCTTGTTCAATGTTTTCGACGAGTACCAAACAACTTTGAATTCCAGATAGAGCCGTTCGAATTCTCTCTGCATGCTTAGTTTTGATAATCCGAATTTCAAGTTCCTCGCTGACTTTCTCAATCAAGACAGGCGAGTCTGTAATCAAAATTGCAGCAGCAATCGTGTCATGTTCTGCTTGGCTTATTAAGTCAGCAGCTACATCTTGTGGGCGCGCTGTTGAGTCCGCAATAATTGCAATCTCGGTTGGACCAGCTTCCGAGTCAATACCAATGATTCCGCGAAGTGCCCGCTTGGCAGCTGCCACATAAATATTGCCTGGACCTGTGACCATATCTGCCGCTTCGCAAACTCCCTTAACACCGTACGCAAACATCGCTACGGCTTGCGCTCCTCCAACTGCATACACTTCATCGATTCCTAGAAGTTCGCATGTTGCAAGAATTGTCGGATGTGGCAAACCATTGAATTCTTTTTGTGGTGGTGAAGCAACGGCAATGCTCGGTACATTTGCAATTTGCGCAGGAATGACATTCATCATCACGGAACTTGGATATACGGCTTTCCCGCCTGGGACGTAAAGACCAACTCGATCAACTGGAATCCACCTCTGAAGAACTACGCCTCCATCGACTACCGTTGTGGAATTTTCATTTCTGGCTTGGTCGCTATGGACCTTCTTAATTCGAATAATTGCTTCATCAAGTGCTGCTCGGACTTCTGGATCTAACTCTTGAAGCGCCTTTTGCAGAGCTTCTTTTGGAACTCTAATGCTTGCCGGTTTTACTCCATCGAATTTGAGTCCAAAATCCTGAAGCGTCTCTTCGTTTCCATTCTTCACGGCTTCAAGAACTGGCAGAATCGAGACCATCGCAGCGTCGATATCCATTACTGCTCGTGGCAATAAAGACCTATATTCGGCCTTCGATAATGACTTGCCTTGAAGATTGAGCTGACGCATGATCACGAGCGAATTCTAAGGCTTTGGCGAGCTCTCGCGTTTCCAAATATGCGCGCTAGCTAGCAGGAAGGCAATCTGGACCGAGGACCTGCTTCAAATCTGCAGAAAGACTTGGCGAAGCTGTGACCCTGAGGTCATCATCCAATTTCATGACAATTCCGGCTTTTCCATCGTCAAGGCGAAGATGGACTTCACGTGCACCGGGATGTGAGCGCAATATCTCTTTCATGCGATCCACCAGAGGCGGAGTTACTCGTGAAGACTCCACTGTAATCAGCAAAGGTCCTGTCGGGCCCTGGCTTATATCTGGCATCGACATTTCAATGGCAGTAAATCGAAGAGCTTCTTCTCGCTTATCAACTCTTCCACGTACAACTACAACTCTGTCCTCAACTAAATTCAGGGCATGCGTTGTGTAAGCACTTGCAAAGAACATAACATCTTGCGCACCTTCTAAATCTTCTACTGTAACAATTGCCCAAGCATTGCCTTGCTTCGATACTTTACGTTGGACCTGCGTAATTAATCCACCAATTGAAACAATTTGCTCATGTGCAATTCCCTCATCATTGAGTTGGCCGATAGGAATATCTACTGCGGCGCGCAATATATGTTCGACGCCTAGAAGAGGATGATCTGAAACATAGAGTCCTAGCATTTCCCGTTCGTACGCGAGTAGCGATGATTTATCCCACTCCCCGATAGGAATTGTAAGTTCAACTCCAGTCATCTGCGTATCACCAATCGGAGCATCACCAAAGAGATCAAACTGTCCAATAGCTTCGGCTCGCTTGGTTTCATTCACTGCATCAATTGCCTCTAAGTAGACCATCATGAGGCCTTTGCGAGTGTGACCGAGTGAGTCAAATGCTCCAGCTTTAATGAGCGATTCGATGGTCTTCTTATTGCAAACGTTTTGATCGACCTTTGCCAAGAAGTCTCCGAAAGACTCAAAGCGCCCCTTGATTTCTCGTGTTCGCACAATAGATTCAGTTACATTTTCTCCGACATTTCGAATGGCGCTTAAACCAAAACGTATATCTTTTCCAAGTGCTGCGTAATCAGAAAAAGATTCATTGACATCTGGAGCCAAGACTTTTATACCCATTCTGCGACATTCATTAAGATACTGGGCGCTCTTGTCTTTATCATCGCGCACGCTGGTTAACAGTGCAGCCATATATTCAGTGGCAAAATTAGACTTTAGATACGCAGTCCAATATGAGACCAAACCATATCCCGCGGTATGCGAACGGTTGAAAGCGTAATCCGAGAATGGAATCAATGTTTCCCAAAGTTTCTTAATCGCAGCCTCGGAGAAATTATTCTTTTTCATTCCTTCTTCAAAATTTACATACTCTTTATCAAGAATGTCCTTATTCTTTTTACCCATTGCTTTTCGAAGTAAATCTGCGCGCCCGAGTGAGAATCCCGCAACTTTCTGGGCAATTGCCATAACTTGTTCTTGATAAACGATCAGACCATATGTGTCATCGAGAATTTCGCCGAGCGGCACAGATAATTCGGGGTGAATTGGCTCAACCGGTTTGCGACGGTTTTTGCGATCTGCATAATCTGTGTGGGCATTTACACCCATCGGCCCTGGACGATAAAGGGCCAAAACAGCAGAAATATCTTCAAATGAGTCAGGAGACATCTGTTTAAGGAGTGAACGCATCGGTCCACCATCGAGCTGGAAAACACCAAGCGTTTCTCCCTTAGAGAGCAGTTCGAATGTCTTTGGATCATCCAACGTTAATGTTGAGAGATCGATATCGACACCTTGGTTCTTCTTCATGTTCTCAAGACAAACATCTATTACTGAAAGGTTTCTTAAACCAAGGAAGTCCATCTTAAGAAGTCCAATTGCTTCGCAGGCGCCCATATCGAATTGAGTGATAATCGCTCCATCACTCTCGCGCCTATGAATAGGTATGACATCAAGAAGTGGATCGCGCGAGAGAATAACTCCAGCTGCGTGAACTCCCCATTGTCTTTTGAGACCTTCTAAACCTCGCGCCGTGTCGACAATCTTTTTGGAGTCGGGATCAGTTTCATAAATAGTACGAAATTCTCCAGCTTCACCATAACGATCATCTTTAGGATCGAAGACACCGGACAAAGTGATGTCTTTGCCCATGACTGTAGGCGGAAGTGCTTTGGTAATTTTGTCACCAATTGCATATGGGTAACCTAAAACTCGTGTTGCATCTTTTAGTGCTTGCTTTGATTTGATATTGCTGTAGGTGATGATTTGAGCTACTCGGTCTTCGCCATAAGTATCTGTTGCGTATTGAATCATTTCGGAGCGGCGACGCTCATCAAAGTCCAAATCAATATCCGGCATTGAAATACGTTCAGGATTGAGAAAACGTTCGAACAAAAGTCCATGGCGGATTGGATCTAGTTGCGTGATTCCAAGGGCGTATGAAACTAGCGATCCAGCAGCAGATCCACGTCCTGGGCCTACGCGGATTCCAACCTCCCGTGCGTGCGAACAAAGGTCGGCAACCACAAGGAAATAACCAGGGAAACCCATCGTGATCATCACGCTTAATTCATAATCTAATCGGGCTTGATACTCAGGCGAAACGTCACCTTTGCAACGTTCTACAAGACCTTCATTCGCAAGCCTCGTCAACCAACTAACTTCAGTTTGGCCATCTGGGACTGGGAACTGGGGAAGCAAATTTTCACCTTCGCGCATCGTGACATTGCAACGTTCGGCAATCAATAATGTGTTGTCACATGCTTCGGGCATATCTGCAAAAAGCGTCCGCATCTCTGCTGCGGTCTTTAAATAGAATTCGTTGTTTTCAAATTTGAAACGTTTTGGATCAGCGATAGTGGAACCGGATTGAACGCAGAGAAGAGCTTCATGTGCACCTGCATCTTCATGCTTTGTGTAATGCAAATCATTTGTCGCAAGCAATGGCAGACCGAGGTCTTTGCCGAGTTTTAGCAAGTCCTTTCGAACTCGACTTTCGATATCAATCCCGTGATCCATAATTTCGAGGTAGAAGTTTTCTTTTCCAAAAATATCTCTGAGCTCACTTGCAGCACGTATTGCCTCTTTATATGCTCCCATGCGCAAGCGTGTTTGAATCTCTCCACCAGGACATCCGGTCGTCGCAATAAGCCCTTCTGCATACGTTGAAAGGAGTTCGCGATCCATTCTCGGCTTGTAATAGAAACCTTCAAGAGAAGCTAAAGATGAGAGTTTAAATAGATTAGATAGACCCTTGTTGTTCTCGGCAAGGATTGTCATATGTGTGTAAGCGCCACCACCCGACACATCGTCTTCGCCGCCCTCTGCCCATTTGACGCGCTTCTTTTCAAATCGCGACTCAGGTGCAACATAAGCCTCGATGCCAATAATTGGTTTTACTCCGGCCTTAATTGCCTGCTTATTAAATTCAAATGCTCCAAAAACATTTCCGTGATCAGTAATGGCAATTGCTGGCATTTCCAGACGTGCAACTTCTGCAACTAATTCCTTTACGCGAGCGGCACCATCAAGCATTGAATATTCCGTGTGCACATGCAGATGCGCGAAATTATTCGCACCTTTAGAGCTCGATTTATCGATTGTGGACACAGCTGGGAGATTACTACTGGAACTATTCGCCTTCTCGGACATGCCCGAGAAGTGAGAGCGTGCGTGTCAGTTCGGCTGGATACTCGCATGAAAATTCAAGCGGTGAGCCGGTGATTGGGTGGCTGAAGCGAAGTTCTTTCGCATGGAGCCATGGTCTGGTCAATTCGAGGCGAGTTGCAATTGTGTGGTCGGCGCCATACGTCATATCCCCGGCAAGAGGATGATGCAAGGCTGCGAAATGCACTCTGATTTGATGTGTGCGACCCGTTTCTAGCTCAATTTCTAATAGTGAGACAGCCGGGAAATATTCAAGAGTTTTGTAATGCGTAACGCTTGGCTTTCCGTTAAGTACAACTGCAAACCGATAATCTTCCTTTGGATGTCTATCAATAGGTGCATCAATCGTGCCCTCGGATGGATCCATATGTCCCTGCACAAGAGCGTGATAAACCTTTTGAACTGTTCGATCTCTAAATTGATCTTTGAGATTGCTATATGACGTTTCATCTTTAGCCAAAACCATAAGGCCAGTTGTTCCAACGTCAAGACGATGGACAACTCCTTGACGTTCGGCTGCACCACTTGTTGTGACTGTGTAGCCGGCTGCAATAACCGCACCAATAACTGTCGCACCTTTCCACCCTGGACTTGGATGAGCTGCGACACCAGCTGGTTTGTTAATAACGATTATATTTTCATCGTTGTAAATTACTTCGAGACCATCAATTGGAGTCGCAGTTAACTCGGGCGCCATTTTTTGTTCAGGCATCAAAATTTCGATTCGATCATCAGTATTAAGCCGATCAGATTTACCTAAAGCTTTGTTGTGCCGCTTTACTTCCCCGGCTTCAATGAGGTCCACGATTGTAGAGCGAGAAATTCCCAACAAGCGCGCCAACGCAGCATCGACTCTCTCGCTATTTAGACCATCTGGAATGATCACGAGCTTGGTTTCACGATTAGTCATGTTTTTCGTCTTCTTTTGTCTGCGTAGGTTTTACTGGAATAGGCTGAATATTTCTTATGGAGAGGATACAGGCCAAAATGGCGGCTATAAATATGGATGAATCGGCGACATTAAAGGTCGGCCAATGCGGGACTTGAATCCAGTCGACAACTGAACCCCTCAGAAAGCCAGGTGGTCGAAAGATACGATCGAGAAGGTTTCCTGTAATTCCGCCAAGAACGAGTCCTGCTACAACGGCCCAAGGCTTGGATTCCAGATTACGAACTAGTCGAAGGGTTGTGATGGCAATAATAAGAGAAAATATTGAAAAGAAGAGAGTTGCATTCGGAGCTAAACTGAACGCAGCTCCCGAATTGTAAGCAAGATGGAATTGTAGAAGTGAGCCGAGAATCTTCTTCGGCTCAGCTCCCAGAAACTCCAGCGCCAATTTCTTTGTTGCGACGTCCAGACCACAAGAAATGAATGCAACCCAAATAATAATTCTTTGAATTTTCCACTTGAGGACCTTATTAATCAGCGACGTTCTTCTTTCTGCTTACACGCCATGCAAAGGGTTGCCCGTGGAAAAACTTGAAGACGGGCTTTACCAACAAAGTTTCCGCACTCTTCACATTTTCCGTAGGTTTTGTTATCAATTCGCTCGACAGCACGCTCAGTTTGAGTGACCATATCTCGAGCGTTGTAAACGAGTGACATTTCATGTTCGCGCTCAAAAGTCTTTGTACCAGCATCAGCTTGGTCATCACCAGCGCCAACACCAGCAGCAGCAATGAGATCTTCCATCTCGTGTTCTGCATCGGCCAGTTCTTTACGAAGTCTTACAAGCTCTTTTTGAAGTTGGGCGCGCATCTCTTTTAGATCCGCAGATGACCAAGATCCTTCTGATTCATTAACAACTAAAGGTGCGGGTGCACTTTTAATAGGCTTAAGTGCAGCAGCTTTTTTTAAATTCTTGGAAGGACGTTCAGGTGGAAGCATTGTTAAGCGGCGCTCCTCCACGACAATCTCAGCTGTGTTGACCTCTTTTGGAGCAACGCTAATTGTTGTCGAGTTTCCCGTTGTCGTACTTTGGAGTTTTGCCGGAAATGGCTTTACTGGGCCTTTGGGCATCTTCAAAACTTGAGGGGCTTTTTTAGCAAGAGTTGGCTTCACGACATTAGGCGAACGCGTTGCTGCTTTTTTCGCAACAGCTTTCTTGGCCGGAGCAGCTTTTTTAGCGGGCACCTTCTTGGCAGGCGCGGCTTTCTTGGTCGCTACTTTCTTGACCGCGGCTTTTTTCACTGGGGCAGCTTTCTTAGCGGGCGCCTTCTTGGCTGGGGCAGCTTTTGATACTGCCTTCTTTACTGCTTTAACTGCTTTCGCGACCTTACTCATCGCAGGCTCCTTCTAATGCTTCTCATTCACGCTGTCTTGCAGGTTAAGGTTTAACTCACAACAGGGCAAGCGGCAAGGCTAGGACTTCTCGAGTCTAAACTCCAACTCAGCCACGCTAGAATCGCGCGCGTACGCTCAGATGGATCCACCCATTTTATCCACGCAGTAGATATCTGGTTTCGGCATAAAGGAGTTTTCTCGTGACGCAGTTCAAGGCGCTATCCCCGCAGATCGATCTGCCTGCCGTTGAGCACGAAATCCTTACTTTTTGGGAGACTCAAAGCATCTTCCATAAGAGCGTTGCAGCGGGTGACGGTTCCGACAACTGGACATTTTTTGAGGGCCCGCCGACGGCTAATGGAGTTCCGGGAACGCACCACATTGAAGCTCGCGTTTTCAAAGATGCTTTTCCGCGATACCAAACAATGAAGGGCAAGCAAGTTATCCGTAAAGCCGGATGGGATTGCCATGGATTGCCCGTAGAAATCGCGGTTGAAAAAGAACTTGGATTTACAGGCAAGGGCGATATTGAAAAATTTGGAATCGCTGCCTTCAATGACAAATGTCGTGAATCTGTACAGCGCCACGTAGGTGAATTTACAAAGATGACGCGCCGAATGGGTTTCTGGGTTGATTTCGATGAAGCTTATTGGACGATGTCGCCGGAGTACGTTGAAAGCGTTTGGTGGTCTCTACAACAAATTTGGAAGAAGGGGCTCTTAGTACAAGATCATCGTGTAGCTCCTTACTGTCCTCGCTGCGGAACGGGCCTCTCTGATCACGAGCTAGCTCAAGGATACGAAACAGTTACCGATCCTTCTGTCTACGTTCGCTTTCCAGCGACTTCCGGCAAAATTGCGGAACTTGGCGCTTCATTCCTGGTGTGGACAACGACCCCATGGACGCTGGTCTCAAACACGGCAATTGCTGTTAATCCCGATGTTGAGTATCAAGTCCTTGAAATTTCCACAGAAGAAATCACAGAACGCCTGGTTGTTGCTAGCAACTTGGCACACATTCTTGGTGAAGATCGTAAAGTCATTGCCACGTTCTTAGGTAGCGAACTTGAGCACATCACATACACGCGCCCATTTGATTTAGTCGAGATTCCGGATTCTCACTTCATTGTTTTAGCCGACTACGTCACAATCGAAGACGGAACAGGAATGGTTCATCAGTCGCCTGCATTTGGAGCCGACGATCTTCAAGTTTGTCGTCGCTATGGGTTGCCAGTCGTAAACCCGGTCGCACCAGATGGCACCTTTCTTCCAGAGGTTCCACTCGTTGGCGGCGTATTCTTCAAAGAAGCAGATAAGGCGTTAATTAAGGATCTCAAAGCCCGTGGCTTACTTTTCAAACAGCTGCAATATGAGCACTCTTACCCTCACTGCTGGAGATGCCACACGGTTCTTATTTATTACGCACAACCATCTTGGTATATCCGTACCACTGCAATCAAAGATGAACTTATTCGTGAGAACCAAAAGACTGATTGGCATCCCGAAACAATTAAAACTGGTCGCTATGGGGATTGGTTAAACAACAACATTGACTGGGCGCTCTCTCGTAATCGCTATTGGGGCACTCCCCTTCCTATCTGGCGATGCACAGAAGGCCACGAGTATTGCATTGCATCTCTAGCAGAACTCTCTGAGCTCTCTGGGCAAGACGTTCGAAATACCGATCCTCATAGACCATTCGTTGATGACATCACTTTTGCATGCAACACCTCTGGTTGTAGCGCAACAATGGTTCGAGTAACCGAAGTTATCGATTGTTGGTATGACTCAGGCGCTATGCCATTCGCACAGTGGGGCTATCCACATAAAGAAGGATCAGCTGAAAAATTTGCAGCAGCCTACCCAGCAGACTTTATCTGTGAAGCAATCGATCAGACACGAGGTTGGTTCTACACCCTCATGACAATCGGAACTCTTGTCTTTGACGAAAGTTCATATAAAACCGTTCTCTGCTTGGGGCATATCCTGGATAAGGATGGCCGCAAGATGAGCAAGCATCTTGGCAACGTCCTTGAACCTATCTCCCTCATGGATCAACACGGGGCAGATGCAGTCCGCTGGTACATGCTTGCGGCGGGCTCTCCCTGGAGCGCACGCAGAGTTGGCCATGACGCGCTATCTGATGTGGTTAGAAAAACACTTCTTACATATTGGAACACCATCTCCTTCTTCACGCTTTATGCAAAAGCTTCGAACTTTTCCATCTCCGATCTTGAATTACATCCAACGGCGACGATGGACAAATGGATTCTCTCCGAATTAAACCTTTTGACTCAAAAAGTTGACCATGCATATGAGAATTTTGATTCCCAAGAAGCTGGTCGAATCCTCGCTGCATTTATTGATGATCTTTCGAACTGGTATGTACGTCGTTCGCGTAGACGCTTTTGGGATGGCGATGTCTCAGCTCTATCCACGCTTTATATATCCATCAAAAAGTTGACTCAGTTAATGGCTCCAATGGTTCCATTTATTACTGAGCATGTGTGGCAGGAACTTGTCCGCACTGCAGAGCCAGCCGAAAGTGAATCTGTTCACCTTGCAGCTTTCCCTTCTGTCGATGAAACTCGTATTGACTTAGCACTTTCCACATCCGTTGCTCTATCAAGACGACTGGTTGAACTTGGACGCGGAGCGCGAGCTGAGTCGAAAATTAAAATTAGACAGCCACTCGCCCGAGCACTTATTTCGGCGCAAGGCTGGGAGAAAATGGATGCAGAGATTCGTTCTCATATTTCTGAAGAGTTGAACGTCTTGAATGTAGATGAGCTTTCATCTGCGGGCGGAGATTTGGTTGACGTCTCTGTAAAGGCAAACTTTCGCTCTATCGGATCACGATATGGAGCCGATGTCCAAGCAATTGCTTCAGCAATCAACGAGATGAACCACGAAACCCTGGTTGCTTCCTTGCGAACACAGCCAACGACAAACCTTTCTTACTCAAAAGATGGCGAAGCCAAGAGTGCTGAAATCTCCATTGAAGATGTAGTGATAACTGAAACACCAAAATCAGGCTGGTCAGTATCAAGCCATTCCGGAGAAAGTGTCGCGCTTGATCTTGCTCTGTCGCCTGAACTCATTCGCGCTGGAATTGTGCGTGAAGTGATTCGAGCGATTCAAGAAGAGCGAAAGAGCTCTGGATTTGATATTAGCGACAGAATCACTGTTGAGTGGAATGCAACGGAAGAGACCGGCGCTGCGATTGAATCTGCAGTTTCTGAGATATCACAGGAAGTACTCGCTACCGCATTTTCAAGAAATGCAAGTCTTGCTCTTTCAGAAAATGAAATTGGCTTGACGTTAAACCTAAGGAATTAAATTAGTTGCCTTCGACAAAATTTGTACAGAAATAAAGACAATAATAAAAGAGAGATCAATTGATACTGAGCCAAGTCGAAGTGGCGGGATAAACTTGCGAGCGACTTTCATAACTGGGTCAGTAACCCCGTAAATAAATTCCGCGATGTACAACATGATCCCCCGCGGGCGCCAATTTTGAGAGAACATACGAACGTAATCCAAAATAAGTCGACCGAGCAAAGCGAATAAGAAGAGCTGGAGAATTCCGTTAAGAATTCCCCCTAGGCTAAATGATCCAGACATCAGGATTGGTTAAAAAAACTAGCCTCAGTTGCAGCAACTTTGCCTTCAGTTGAAACGCGCACATTTGGCGGAGTGAGTAGAAATACTTTCGAGGTTACTCGCTCAATGCTTCCATAATGTCCGAAAACCAAACCAGAGGCGAAATCAACGAGACGTTTACGCTCTGATTCATCCATGTCGCTCAAATTCATTAGGACCGGTTGACCTTGACGATACTTTTCGCCCACTGTGCGAGCTTCATTATAAAAACGAGGATGGATAGTAAATATTTGATCCATGATTGGAAGTTCGGTTTGCACAGCCGGTGCAACAGGTTGCACTTGATTTTGAGGAATAGTCTTCACGCGAACGGTAGGTGCCGCCCATGAAGGTGTTGCAGATTCCTGGACTGGAGTGGAAACTGGACGAACTGATCTGCGATGTTGTTCAACTTCAACGATAGGTTGGAGATCTTCTTCGTCATCCACAAGACCGAGATAGTTTGCGACGCGCTTAAATGCATTAGCCATAGGTAAATTTTAGGTTAAAGGTCAGCGTGAACCGAGGATTGAGCTGCCGACGCGAATATGTGTCGCACCAGCTGTGAGCGCTGCTTCAAAGTCGCCGCTCATTCCCATTGAAAGTTTCGTCAATCCGTGAAGGCCAGCCAATTCCCTGACGGAATTAAAGGCATCGGTTGAAATCGAATCTAAAGGCGCCACCACCATCAATCCAGAAATCTGCACAGGAGATTCTTGGAGAAATGTGGATATTTCACCTGGCTGTACTCCTCCCCTGTGAGTCGCATCTGGTTCTAGATTCACCTGGAGAAAATACTCAAGCGCTTTACCATTGTGAGAGTTAGCAAACTTTGCGGCATGGGAAAGAGAATCCAGCGAGTGGACTGTATTAGCCCACGATGAGATCGATGGGATTTTGCGTCCTTGAACTTGGCCTTGAAAGTGCCATCGAGCGTCACTTGGTAGAAGGGGCGCTTTAGTAAATCCCTCTTCATCACGATTCTCGCCAAAATCTCTAACTCCAATGTCGTAGAGCAATATCGCATCAGAAACCGGAAAAGTCTTTGTGACGACAATAAGCGTTACCTCATCGCGAGCTCTCCCAGCTGACTCCAAAACTTTGGAAATCTTTATCTCGACTTGCTCGAGATTTGCTCGGAGCTCCTCTTTTCGGGCAGTCATAACCAAATCACTCCGACTTGTCTTCCTTCAGGTGTGCCCGATTTTTGCGAACGTCTGTGAGAGTAATACTCCGGATATTCGTGTGTGCAAATACCAAGGTTGAGAACTTCGACTCCTTCTGCGGTTAATTGCTCGGCCAACTCTGAATGCATATCTAAAGCGTGTTTTTGAATTGTCGTAGCGCTGTTTGGGAAACCCGCCGTAACCTCGCCATACATTTCGGGTGAAACTTCATAACAATCCGAACAAATTGATGGCCCCATGATTGCTTCGAAATTATCGCCGGGATAAGTGCGCATCGCCATCACGGTTTCTTTCACAATCCCGTTCATCATTCCCTTACGGCCTGCATGAACCGCAGCCACCGCGTGAGAGGATCTAATCAATATTGGAACGCAATCTCCAACGAGAACGGCAAGGCCGACGTTTTTGTGTGATGTGACAATTGCATCCGCTTTCACAATCTCAACATCTTCTTCAACAATCGACACAACATTTGAATGCGTTTGTTCCATATATATTAAAGAACTGAGCGAAAGGGAACGTTGCAAATCCCTACGACGATTCAGAACTGAATCGGCGTCGTCACCAATGTTGAGGCCAAGGTTTCCCCACGCAGAAGAGGTAAAAAGCACTCCAGCCACAACAACGAGTACTTTCTACTTCATGAAATCTGGGATATCGATTTCGTCCTCAGCAACTAATTCTTCAAATGTAATGCGTCTTCTGGATGTAGCAGAAATCGTTGGAACTGAATCTGTATCCTCATTTATTCCGAGATCCAGCGCTACGGCGATTGGATCATTGCTTGGAATTGGATTTGCTTCACCTGAAAGTGCAGTGGCATCGAGCGCTGGCACAGAAATCTTCTTCGGAGCGCCACCCTCAAATCCTGCTGCGATGACGGTAATCCGAACTTCGTCTCCAAGAGCGTCATCAATGACTGTTCCAAAAATAATATTCGCTTCTGGGTGAGCTGACTTTGCAACCATCTCTGCTGCTTCTGAAAGCTCAAATAGCCCAAGATCCGATCCGCCAGCTATAGATAAGAGAACCCCACGCGCACCATCGATGGAAGCTTCAAGTAGCGGACTGGCAATTGCTAATTCAGCAGCCCTTGTCGCTCTACCTTCACCACGTGCTGAACCAATTCCCATCAACGCAGAACCTGCACCGGCCATCACACTTTTAACATCTGCGAAATCCAAATTGATGAGACCTGGAGTTGTGATTAAGTCGGTGATTCCTTGCACGCCAGATAGCAAGACTTGGTCTGCACTTCTGAATGCCTCAACAGCAGTTATGGAACGATCAGAAATTGCCAGTAGGCGATCATTGGGAATCACAATCAACGTATCTACTTCATTACGTAAGTTATCAATTCCTTCTTCTGCTTGAAGTGTGCGATGTTTCGCTTCGAAAGAGAAGGGCTTTGTAACAACACCAACAGTGAGGGCGCCAAGATCTTTTGCAATCTTTGCAACTATTGGTGCGCCACCTGTACCGGTGCCGCCACCTTCGCCTGCAGTAACAAAAACCATATCTGCGCCACGGAGAACTTCTTCAATTTCTTCGCTGTGATCAACCGCTGCTTGACGGCCAACTTCTGGTGATGCACCAGCTCCAAGACCTCGAGTAGATTTTCTACCAATATCTAATTTAACATCTGCATCACTCATGATGAGTTGTTGTGCATCTGTATTGATGGCTATGAATTCAACACCTTTAAGTCCAGCTTCGATCATTCTGTTGACAGCATTAACTCCACCTCCGCCGATGCCTACGACTTTGATGACTGCCAAATAATTCTGCGGTGTTGCCACGGTTTCTCCTCACCCTAAATCTCTACTTGAGACTTAAAGTATTGCTACTTCGATTGCGCAAAAGTACGACCGCACGTGAATGCAAGCAAACACCGACACGAGTTAAATGAAGTTACTTATCTTATTTTTTGACTTTCTTTGAGCAAGCGAAATTAACTACTTAACTATTGGCGAGAGCGGAGATGATAAATCAATCAGTTTGGCCTTTGCATTTTCAGGTAGCGCTAAAAGAGCCCGTAATACCTTTGTTTTTACAGACATTTCATCTGTATTGCCCCACCGAAGAATCAATTCTCCGTTACCTAAATTCTTGTGCTTGCTTTGAATGAACTCTGGCGATCGAAGGGCAAGCGCATCCATATTGTTGAGGAGATCGCTTGGGAGATTTTGAATAAAGTGTGCAGCTGACTGGAGCACGTCAGGGTTGTATGAAGAGAAGGTGATAACTGGATATTGCGTTTTCCCATTTCCACGGAAGACAATTCCAGTTTTATCAATTACCTGAAGTTCTCCTGAAGAATCTACGAATTGCGCAATTGGAATTCTTTCGACTATTTGAATATTGATTCGACCGTGCATCCAATCACGGCCAATTTTCTCAGAGTCAACCCAGTCAAGAGATTCAATCTGGCGCTGAACAGCGTGAACATCAACTCTGGCTAATGGTGAACCTATCGCTAGATGAGAATTATCTGCAGTAACGTGATTTTGAATTTCCCGGATTCGGCTTGTCCCTTCAATTTCGATCATGCGTACAGAAAGCAATGAAGACCAGCCCAATAAATAGGCCAATAAAATGAGAAGAAGTAGCGATAGAACTATTCCAGGAAAATGTTTTATCTTCCTCTTAAAGCGCAAAACGCTCACCTATCGCTGTGAGAATTACAGGTCCGAGTGAATTCACATCTCCGGCACCCAAGGTAAGCACAACGTCTCCAGGTGCAACTTTCTCGGCGATAGAACCAATAACTTCAATCATGGAAGGTTCATAGTGGAACTTTTCAGCGGATCGTCCTTGCATGATGAGCAACGAAGAAACGCCAGGAATAGGCTCTTCGCTTGCTGCGTACACTTCTAGGAGATAGATCTGATCGGCAAGTTCTAGTGCTTCTCCGAATCTTTGTGCAAACATTTTTGTTCGAGAATATCTATGTGGCTGAAACACAACAAAAACATTGCCACCAGCTGCGTATCTTCTTGCAGTTTCTAAAGTCACTTTGACCTCAGTAGGGTGATGGCCATAATCATCTATAACTCTAATTTCGTTAATTTTACCTTTTAATTCAAAGCGCCTACGGGCACCGCTAAATTCATGCAAACCAGCAAAAATATCCGTAAGCGGTACTTGAAGTGCATAGGCAGCAGCAAGTGATGCCGTTGCATTCAGGAGATTATGTTCACCGGGGATACTCAAAGATAGCTCACCTAGAACTTTGCCTTTATGGACAATTCTGCACAAGCCTGCATCCTCGGAAAGATGTACGCGCGAGATTTGAAAGTCATTGGCCGGATTCTCTATTCCGTATCTGATCACGGTTAAATCAGAACGAACTCCGGAGGCAAGGAGTTCCTCTATATTTTTATCATCACCGCACGTTACGAGAAATCCATCTTTAGCTATCGAGTTGATAAATTTCAAAAATGCGTCCATCAAACTTGGCAGATCAGGAAAATGGTCCACATGATCAAGTTCTAAATTTGTAATAATCGCGCCAGACGGTAAATAAGATAAGAATGAGCCATCCGATTCGTCGGCTTCGGCGACAAAGATATCTCCGCTACCAAGATGGGCATTAGTTCCTGAATTATTTATCATTCCTCCGATAGCAAAAGACGGATCAAGTCCCGCTTTCTGAAGAGCGACTGTAAGCATTGACGTTGTAGTGGTCTTCCCGTGTGTTCCAGCAACCGCTACAGATCGTTTTCCTTGCATCACTAGGGCAAGAGCGTTTGCTCTCGGCATGATTTCTGCTCCGCGATCTCGGGCGCTCGTCATTTCGGGGTTATTTGCTGATATCGCAGAAGAAACCACCACTACATCTGAACCGATCTGATTTGCTGCATCGTGCCCGATGAAAATTTTTGCTCCAAGAGTTTCCAACTGAGTGGTCACCATGGATTCCTTGGCATCAGAGCCAGAGACTTTAATTCCCTGAGCTAGCATTATTCGCGCTATCCCACTCATGCCAGCGCCACCTATGCCAATGAAATGAAAGTGTTTATTTTTCATTTTTCCTCCCGGAGCGTGGAAAGAATCGTATTTCCAATTTGCTTTGCCGCATCCATTGGATAAAGGGGAACTCTCTTTGTTTGGCTCTGAGTTTCAGAATATTTCTTGGCTGAAGTCAACAACCGCACCATATTTTCTTCTAACCAACGTGAGGTGAATTCGTTATTTGAAATCATCATCGCTGCGCCAGCAGCCACCAACTCCTCACCATTCAATTTCTGTTCGCCGTTACCTACCGAAAGTGGAACAAGGAGCGCGTACGTTCCAATAGCATCCAATTCATGGCAAGTTACCGCGCCACTTCTACTAATGACCAAATCTGCTGCAACGTATGCTTCTGGTAAATCTGCAAAATATCCGATTGGCTTGTAGCCACTCTTATCACTTGGGATTGGATTGTTCTTGCCCACGGCATGAACAAGTTGAATACCACTTCGCAAAATAAGAGGTAGCGCGTCATCAATCACCTTGTTTATATATTGAGAGCCTTGAGAACCACCAAAAACAATAACAATCGGCTTTTCGGGATTTAACCCCCACGCCACAGCTTTGCGTGCGCGCACCTCTTGCCGGGCAGACTCATCCATCGATGCTGCCTCAATTATCTGAGAACGCAATGGGACTCCTGTTAATTTAGCCGCTCTCCATGCTTTTCCGTACTTTCGGCTATTTTCAAATGAAATCAGAAGTGAGCCACCCAGCCGCGCACCTAATCGATTAGCCCAACCAGGGTAAGCATTTGCTTCGTGGATCACGATTGGAATTCTAGATAACTTCGCCATGAGATAAACAGGCGCACTTACATATCCGCCAAATCCAACAACCATATCCATTCCCGAAAGTGCCTTGCCGGTCTGACGCAATGAATTCACAAAAGTAAATGGCCATTTGATTGAACTCAAAGCCAGCTTGCGAGGGAAGGGGGCTTTGTCGATATACGAAATCTGAAACCCAGCACCAGGAACGAGTTCTGCTTCCAGACCAGATTTTGTTCCGATGAATTCACACTCTACTTCTGGATGGTTCGCTTTAATCCATTTGCCAACCGCAATAGCAGGTTCAACGTGGCCTGCAGTTCCTCCCCCAGCAAGAAGGATTCTGTGCGATGCATTACTTGCCATGGCGAACCGCTTTTCGAGAAGCAATTTCTGCTTTCACTTCAGGGTCTCTTCGTAAAACATTGAGAACGAAACCTATTCCTAGGAAATTTGCGATGAGGGAGGATCCGCCGTACGAGATGAAGGGAAGCGTTACTCCTACAACTGGGAAAACTCCAATATCCGAAGCAACATTCACGGTAACTTGGAATAACAGCCACGCTGCGATTCCAGAACAGGCGTATCGGGTGAAAAGATCCGGTGCATGAAGCGCAGTGCGGAAAATTCCATACAGAAGGGCCGCGTAAAGCAAAAGGACGATTATTGTTCCAATTAAGCCCAGCTCTTCACCTATGACGGAAAAAATAAAATCGGTATTTGCTTCCGATAAATTTCCCCACTTTTGTCGGCTTGCACCCAGGCCAACTCCGAAAATTCCGCCACTTGCTAAACCCATAACTGAGTGTGCAGTTTGCCATCCAGCAAATTTGTACACCTCTGGATCGAAAGGGTGAAGAACGGCTTGAAAACGCCTTAAGCGATTTGGTTGTGTAATAATAAATGCGAGAGCGAAAGTAAGACCCCCGAAAGCTATGAGAGCGAAATGACGAAGAGGCGTTCCGCTGACAAATATCATTGCGGCGGCAATAGCCATAACTATTAGTGCCGTTCCCAAATCTTTTCCGATCATAATCATCAAGAGCAACAAAGTTGCTCCAGGCAATACGTACATAATCAATTGGAATGGGGAGAAGTTCTTTTCTGGATTTGCTGCAACTCTATTTTCAAATCTAACCAATTGATGAGCGCAGAAGAAAATCAGGCCAATTTTCGCAAATTCCGCTGGTTGAAGAGTAAATGAGCCCAAGCCAATCCAAGACTTATTTCCATTAATTTCTTTGCCGATACCAGGTATTTGCGGCAGTAGGAGTCCAAAGAAACTCAAAGGTATGGCTACTCTTGCAAATTTCTCCCAAATTTCTATCTTCATTCGTGATGCAATGCGAGTGAGGAAGAGTGCGACAGCAAGGAATAGGAGCTGCTTGAGAAAAATAGAGTAGGTAGCGCCTGTTTGCTCGAAAGATTTAACAGAGGATGCCGAGAGCACCATAACCAGCCCAAGTCCCGAGAGGGCAGCGACCGAAGCCAAAATTATGAAGTAGGGCGCAGAGGCACGGGAAATAAAGTTTGCATACCGATTCATGGCGTTCCAACAATCTCGTGAACAGATGCAGTGAAGAGATCGCCTCGGTGCGAGTATGAATTGAATTGATCCATAGATGCGCAAGCAGGTGCAAGCAACACCACGTCGCCAGGCCTTGCAAACTTTACGCTTGCAGTCACAACCTCATTCATTAATTCTTCAGGGCTGGAATTAGCATCAATTTCAACTACGGCAACCTGCGGTGCATATTCTGCAAGCGCACTTTTAATCAAGGCCCTATCAGTTCCAATCAATATAGCTGCTTGCAATCTAGGAGCAGCACGCGAAACAAGTTCCTCCATGCTTGCACCTTTTGCAAGTCCTCCTGCAATCCATACAACTTTTTCTTGCGAAAGAATAGACGCGATTGCTGCATGCGGATTAGTAGCTTTGGAATCATTCATCCACGTAATGCCATCTTTTTCGAGAATTTTTTCGAGTCTGTGGTGATCTACTTCGAACGAAGCCAAGCCCCTTTTTATATCCTCGTGTGAAATACCAATCGCTCTCGCCAAACCTGCTGCCGCCAGCGCATTAGATACGTTATGAGGGACTGCTGGGCTGATGTCGACTAATTCTGCCAAGACTTCTGCGTGCTCCACATTTGGAACAAATGCTCGGTCTACGAGCAATTCTTCAACTAAGCCTAGTTCTCCGGGGCTTGGTGTCTCTAAAGAGTAAAAAACTTTCTTCCCGTTCCACGAAGATGAGCGATTCGATACTTCGACATCATCAGCATTCAAAATAGCAATATCTGAAAAATTAAGAAGTCGCATCTTCGAATTTGCATACGAGTCGAAGGAACCGTGCCAGTCAATATGGTCTTCAGCTATGTTAAGCATTGCGCAAGCAGCGTATCTCGCCTCATTGCTCCACTCAATTTGGAAAGATGAAAGCTCCAGCGCCAAGAAATCAAATGACTCTGGACCAGATATTGCTTCAATGACTGTTCTGCCTACATTTCCACAAGCTGTTCCACGAATCTTTGAGGCATGAAAAATTGACTCAACCATTTGAATAGTTGTCGTTTTTCCATTCGTTCCAGAGAGAGCAATCCACTTCTGAGAGGGTGCGATCTCCTGTTTTACTTTCCACGCAAAATCTATTTCACTCATTAAAACAGTTCCCGATTTTTCCATATCTTGAAGAATCGGATGCGTTCGCTTCCATCCAGGTGACACTATCGCCAGGTCAATTTTTTGATCTAACAATTGTTCGGATTTTATTCCTGCAATCAATTTTTCCGATTCATCGAAAACTACCGGTGTTATCCCCAGTCCAATCAAGTAATTTGCGGTAGCTGTGCCGGTCACACCAGCACCTACTACAGCTATGGCCTTCGTTTGGAGTTCGCCGATGAAGGACATCTCAAGATACGACCCATTGGGCATAGAACAAGCCAAGTCCTGCAGCAACGCTTAATCCAGCGATAATCCAGAAACGGATAACAATCGTTACTTCAGCCCACCCAAGCAGCTCAAAATGATGATGAAGCGGAGCCATTCGGAAAACGCGCTTACCTCCGGAAATTTTGAAGTAAACAGTTTGAATAATGACTGACATCGTGATGATGACAAAAAGTCCGCCGAGAGCAACTAACAGCAGCTCCGTCCGCAAAGTAATAGCCAACCCTGCAATTGCCCCTCCTAATGAGAGGGAGCCAACATCGCCCATAAATATTTTTGCAGGTGAGGTATTCCACCAAAGGAAGCCAGCACAAGCTCCTGCGAATGCTGCCGCAAGAACTGCAAGGTCTAGCGGATCTCTTACCTGGTAGCACCTACCAACGGTTGTTAACGCACAACTTTGACGAAATTCCCAAACACCAATCATGATAAAAGCCAGGAAGGTCATTATCGATGTTCCGCTAGCAAGTCCATCAAGACCATCAGTCAGGTTTACTCCATTACTTGTGCCGAGGACAAGAATGATCACCCAAATGACGACGAGGACAGCACCAAGTTTGATTGATGTATCTCTCACGGTGGAGAAGTGAAGGGATATTGGGGAAAGACCATAACTATCGGAGAAGCGAATTCCCAAGATTCCAAAAATGGACGCGACAATACTTTGCCCTAACAATTTTTGCCGAGACCGCAGACCAAGAGATCTTTGCTTAACAATTTTCAACCAGTCGTCGATGAATCCGACAATTCCAAGTCCAAGCACTAGACCTAAAACGAGTAATGCAGATGTACTGACTTTCACACCATCGAATACATGACTCGCAAAATATCCGATAGCCGATGCAGATATAAGCACCACTCCGCCAATAGTTGGAGTGCCTCGCTTTGTGTGGTGAGACTGTGGGCCATCATCCCTAATCATTTGTCCATAACCTCGGGCGGCAAGGAATCGAATCAGTGCTGGCGTGAAAAGAAAACTGAGTAATGTAGATAAGGAGCCCGCGACAAGAATTCCCTTCATCGCTCTCCCCCTTCAGAAATATCTTCAGTCTCGGCTTTGGAAATCGCTGCGACTAAGAGTTTTTCGGCTAATTCATCAAGATGTTCAGCGCGAGATGCCTTTACAAGAACAACATCTCCATGGGAAAAATGACGACTCATTCCTAGAGACTCCTCTTGAGTCAAGAAATAATGTGTTGTCATTTCATCTCCTGCTGCAAAATCTAGCTCCAAGCCATCGAGGAATAAGTCCGAGCCAATGGAAACCAAATGATCAATTCCAAGGTCAGAGGCGAGTCTGCCAATACGTAGATGCTCTTCTGCCTCGGACTCGCCGAGTTCGTGCATCTTGCCTATAAATGCCCAAGCTAAACCTCCACGCTCCTGCGCGAGAAGCGCCAATGTTCTCAATGCGGCAGCCATGCTCTCGGGATTTGCATTGTAGGAATCATTAATGAGAAGAATTCCGCCCTCATCATGGAGTTCCATCCTCCACTTGCTTGAGCTTTCAGCCGTGGAGAGAGATGCGGCAATACTTTCAATCTGAATGCCCAAAGCCGTCGCAACTGCAGCCGCTCCAAGAGCATTGGATACCTGATGAAGTCCAAGAAGACGAAGACTTACCGGAGCTCTGCCTTCGGGGGTAACGAGATCAAAATGTGCACGTCCTTCCCGAATTTCAACATCAGCTGCGCGGACGATGCAATTTGAACTTTCTCCGAAAGTTATTGTTCTTAAATTTTGGCCTTCAGACATATGTGGCGTATATGGATCATATGTACCGAGAACTGCAATTCCCGTATCTGGAAGACTGCTTATGAGTTCAGCTTTTGCAGATGCGATTGATTCAACGGAGCCGAATTCACCAAGATGCGCACTTCCAACTACAAGGACTAATCCAATCGATGGTTGAGCTATCTCGCATAGATGAGCAATGTCGCCTCTATGCCGCGCTCCCATTTCGATAATGCAATATTTTGTATTATCGGTGCACGTTAAAATCGTGAGTGGCACACCAATTTCATTATTGAAACTTCCTTCAGGGGCAACAGTTTCGCCATGGGACGAGAGCATGTGACGAAGCAAATCTTTCGTAGTGGTCTTTCCTTGTGATCCGGTCAACCCAACAAAGGTAGTTCCGTCAGACTTCTCTCGAACGTATCGAGCTAACATTGAAAGGGCTTTGAGGGAATCCTCTACTTGTATGGAAGGCAATTGACTTGAATGAGTTGTCAGAACAAACTCTGCACCGGCTTTTATTGCATCAGAACAGAAATCATTTCCATCAACTCTTTCGCCTTGAAGGGCAACGAAAAATGTTCCCTTGCGAGCTAATCTCGAATCAATCACGGGAACTGCGCTTGTCACTGATGCAGCGTCAATATTATGGAGTACTCCACCCACTGCACGAGCAATTTCTTCGAAAGTCATTGTGATCATGAAAGGCTCTCAATCGCTCGAGCAAGTTCTATGCGATCGTCGAACGGATATTTGACCAAATGTATTTCCTGACCCACTTCATGGCCCTTGCCTAGCAAAATCACGGTATCGCCTGGCTGCGCTTCTGTAACTGCAATTGCTATGGCGCCTCGTCGGTCGACTTCCACAACACCCGCTTGCTCCATATTTAATCCGGAGGTCATCTGATTGAGAATTGTTTGCGGATCCTCGCTTCGAGGATTGTCTGAGGTAAAGACCGCGAAATCAGTTCCAGCCAAAAGTGCAGCGCCCATAATTGGTCGTTTTGTTGCATCGCGATCTCCCCCGCAGCCGAGGACTCCGATTACCTTGCCAGGGGTAATTTCGCGCACGGCAGCCAATACTCTTTCAACCGCATCCGGTGTATGCGCGTAATCAACAAGCGCTAGAAATTTCTGACCGATATCAACTTTCTCAAGACGGCCAGAGGGGCCTTGAAGTTTATGAAGATTTGAAGAAATCTCAAGAGGATCAACTCCACTCTTAACTGCAAGAGCTACAGCCATGAGTACGTTATCTAAGTTATGCGCCCCAACGAGCCCAACATGTCCTTCGATGAGAATCCCGCCCTCGCCTCGAATTGCCACTTCATACCCGCCTGAACTTTGATGGATATTGTCGTAGTGCCAATGTGCTCGCTTTGAAGTGCGAGAGATTGTCGCATGTGGGATTTCAGTCAGTTCTGAAAGTTTTACACCATAGGGGTCATCAATATTTATAAACCCAAAATCTGCATATTCGAAAGTAAAAAGTTTGGCTTTAGCTTCGAAATAGCTCTCCATATTTCCATGAAAATCTAAATGGTCTTGCGTCAAATTCGTGAAAGCTACAGTATTGAAGAACGATCCGCGCATTCTTTTCTGAGCCAACGCATGACTGCTCACTTCCATGACTAAATACTTACATGCGCGCTCGACCATGACCGCAACTGCTGATTGGAGTTCGGGCGCTTCTGGCGTTGTAAATTGCGTAGGGAATGCTTCATGGCCAACTAGAACGCCTGTTGTGCCTATGAATCCAGTCTCGCGATTACTGGTACTCCACATCTGATTCAGAAGCGAAGCAGTAGTTGTTTTCCCATTTGTACCCGTAATTCCAACTGAAAACAGAGATCTAAACGGCGAGCGATTTAGCCATGCAGCAATATCACCAACGATATCGCGCGGGTTATCTACAACAATGGTTGGAAGTGTCTCCCCAATAATCTCTGCACCAGCTCGATCGGTTACAGCCCCGACCGCTCCAGTCTTAATCGCTTCTTCAAAAAATGAGGCACCGTGATATTTACTTCCAGGCAGTGCTACAAATAAGTCACCTTGCTGCAGAAGTTTTGTGGAACTTGTGATGCCGCTGAATTCCAAATTTGGAACATTTTCGTTTACGCCAAGAAAGCGGGCAAGTTCTGGAAGAGACCGGGTCGCCAATGTGTATGGTCGCATTTTCGATTAAGCCGACTTCTTCTTAAGGTTGGCTTCGTTAAGGGCGTAGGAGATCTTCTTCGTATTTGTTGGAGGTACATGCTTACTCTGCAATACAAAACTCATCACTGATTTAAATACTGGCGCAGCTATTACGCCACCAAAGTGTTGACCTTTAGGATTTTGAATCACAACAGATACGACATATTTTGGTTGATCGGCAGGAGCAAAGCCAATAAAACTTGATGTATATCCGCGATAGCAATGACAAGTCTCATCAGCGCGTTGGGCCGTGCCTGTTTTTCCAGCAATTCTGTAGCCAGGAATTGCAGCAGCAGGAGCAGTGCCTTGCTCAGAAACAACGCTCTCCATTATCAATCGCATTTCCTTGGCAGTAGTTGGACTCACCACGCGCAGCGTAGCTTGAGGTTTTGAAGGCTTAAATCCCCCTGAGCTATCAACATAACCTGCAATTACATTTGGCGTGACACGAATTCCATCGTTAGCGATTGTGGCGAAGACGCTTGTTGCTTGTAAAGCGGTTACCGAATACCCCTGACCGAATGCGATTGTCGGAGCGGAAGTTCCAGACCAGGTATCGACTTTTGGAAGCAATCCTGGAGATTCACCGGGTAGATGAGATCCAGTCGATTGGCCCATTCCGAATTTTGTTAGATAAGAATAGAAAGTTTCATTGCTCAATGTCTGGCCAATTTGAATAGCACCCACGTTGCTCGATTGAGCAAGAACTCCGGCGGTAGTCAAACGTTCGGTCTTATGTTTTTCTGCATCATGAAATTTTCCTGAACCAACTTTGTACATGTATGGAATAGTCCACACTGTTTCTGGAGTTGTCTTACCTTCTTCAATGGCGGATGCGATTGTGACAATCTTGCCTGTTGAGCCCGGTTCATATACATCCTGAACTGCTGGGTTGCGCAAACTTTCAACTGTGATGGATTTCTTATTCGCCGGATCAAAATTTGGGGCACTCGCTTGCGCAAGAATTTCACCCGTCTTTGGATCCATAACAATGACCGTACCCGAAGCAGCCTGCGCAGATTTCACTGCCTTCGAAATTGCATTTTGTGCTACCCATTGAATATCTCGGTCAATCGTCAGCTGAATTCCTTTACCTGATTTTGCTTCAGTAACAAATTGTTGTGACCCAGGAATTATTGTTCCAGCGCCATTTGCATAGTCATAGCGGCCGTTTTTCCCAGCTAACGTGAGCTCCATGCTTGATTCAAGTCCCGAAGCACCTACTCCAGCATCGTTGATGATTCCTACAAGCGATGCAGCAAGTCGACCAGTTGGGTAATCACGCACATAAGAACGCTCCGAGAAAAATCCTACGATGCGCTTTGCAACGCCTCCCCGTTCTTTCATTACCTGAGCGTTGTATTTATCTAGTGCGCTGTTGAGATTCACCCACGTCGAAGGTGTGGCTTGTTTTGAAATGACTTGATATCGCTTCTTTCCGGTAAATAAAGAAGTCAAAGTTGCGGCAGGAATATGAAGAATAGGAGAAGTGATTGTGGCGGTGGTCTGTGGATCTGTAATCATGGTTTGATCTACGACTATGTTAATAGCTGCAACACTACGAGCGAGTTCAATTCCATTCACATCGGAGATGGTTCCTCTTGGAGCCAGCAACGTAGATGAGTTCCACATTTCATTTGTAGCTCTTTGTGCAAAACCCTTTGCCTGCACCGCTTGAACGTTAATTAATCGGATACCGAAGATTAAGAAGATAACGACCGCTATTGCTATGAGTGAATAAATTCTTTTCTGAAATACTGCTTTTTCATTCATTTTGCACTACCAGATATATCGATGAACTGTGGATTCTGCGCAGGAGACATTCCTAATCTGATCGCACTTGTCGAGAGAGATTCGGGAGATGACTTTTCTGCAACGGTTCGAAGAATTGCATCTCGTTGGTCGTTTGTTACATTCACATTGTGTTTCAAACGTTGTAAGACAAAAGCATCTTGGGTCAATAAGGTATTGATCAAGAGAAGGCACAACAGGCCAATCCCAAAAACGCCACTTAACAGGAAGAGAAACGCACGTGTGTGAATTTCCTTGCCTTCCTCTTTCTTCAATTCAGGAACAAGCTGCAGAACAGCTTGAGTTGATCGAGAAATTACGAGTTCACGTGAACGCGCTATCGCTGGTGCGAAGAGTGAAATAGCCATTACGCAGCCACGCGTTCAATTGCGCGAAGGCGCATACTCTGCGCACGCGGATTTTCTTCAATTTCCACTTCCGTGGCAGATTCACTGCCCGTTATTACGTATGAGAATTTTGCGGCAGTATTAGGAAGCTCTACAGGTAATCCTCTTGGAGTGGTTGACGTGCAAGCTTTTGTGAAGAAATTCTTAACAATCTTGTCTTCCAAGCTCTGATAAGCCATCACAACGATGCGGCCGCCAGGAACAAGAGCCTCCATCGCCGCTGGAATTGCCGATTCAAGTGTTGCTAATTCTTGATTTACTTCAATGCGCAGCGCTTGAAATGTGCGTTTCGCAGGATTTCCACCCGTCCGGCGTGCAGGTGCAGGAATACTCTCTTTGACCAAATCTGCGAGCTGCTTTGTGCTCTCCAACTGGTTCGAATCACGTGCTGCAATAATGTTGTCAGCAATTCGCGGAGCAAATTTCTCATCGCCGTATGCTCTAAGAATATGAATGAGGGAGTTTCTGTCGTAACTGAAGAGAATTTCTTTTGCTGTTAATCCCTGGCTCTGATCCATTCTCATATCAAGCGGAGCATCTTGAGAATACGCAAAGCCTCTATCGGCCACATCCAATTGCATAGAAGAAACTCCAAGATCAAATAGAGCTCCGTCTATCATTTCAATTCCGCGTTCTGCTAGAACTTCAGGAATCTGGTCATAAACTCGATGAACAATTGTTAGACGTTCGCCAAAAGGCGCTACATTCTTGCGAGCTATTTCAATCGCGTCTAAGTCTCTATCGAAACCGATTACTGTCGCTTGAGGAAATCTTTCAAGCAGGGCACGCGTGTGACCCCCGAGCCCGAGAGTTGCATCAATAATCACAGCTACACCACGAAGTTCAATAGCTTTCTCAATGGCCGGGGCGAGCAAATCGATGCAACGATTAAGCGCCACTGGAATGTGACGAGCTTGTTGAATATCGTGCATAGTGCTTCCCCTTTCTTTTTATTAAGTTAAATTTCTTGATATCTCTTGCTCATTCATTTCTTTATTTAGGTCATCGTCGACTGACGGAATTCGCAACTACTGATCTGCTGTAGTGCGATTGGGGGAAGCGGCGCCGGGGAAGGGGCGTCGCTCTGCGTTTTAGTCGACGATGGCCTAAATCAAGAATCTGAATTGACCGATTTATGTGATGGGTCCTAGAAGAGGCCCGGTAGCACCTCCGTTGAAACATCGGCAAAACCCTTTTCGCGATCTGCGAGGTAGGTATTCCATGAAGCTGCATCCCAAATTTCCAAACGGGTATTTGCTCCGATGACGACGCACTCCTTTTCCAAAGCTGCGTATGTACGCAAACCTGCCGGAATGGTGATGCGGCCTTGCTTATCTGGCACTTCATCATGAGCGCCGGCGAACATCACGCGCATGTAATCGCGTGCTGATTTCTCGGTGACGGGAGCTTGGCGCAAGCGCTCAGTGATGGATGTGAACTCTTTTGAAGGAAAGACATAAAGGCAGCGCTCCTGGCCTTTGGTAACGACCAAGCCATTGGAGAGCTCATCACGGAAACGAGCGGGCAGGATTATGCGGCCCTTTTCGTCGAGTTTTGGTTCATGGGTCCCAAGAAACATCTAAGCCACCTCCCCTTCACGCTCTCAATCGCATGTATGCGAAGCTCAAATCCCCCGATTCTTGCTTCATGCACCACTTTACTCCACTTTCCCCCAAAATCAACCACCTTTCACCATATTTCTCCCTTTTAGCCCCAATTTTCATCCGCCTTTTCAGCACGGTTACTGTGAGCATGTGCAAAATGACGAGCTCATCGTGGCCAAAGGCCTCACCAAGAAATACCTAGATTTCGTGGCTGTGAATGGCATCGATTTTGCGGTGAGAAGAGGCGAATCCTTCGGTTTTCTAGGTCCAAATGGCGCTGGAAAGTCCACAACCATGCGAATAATTGCCGCAACGCTTACTCGCTCTTCGGGAGAAATCAAGATCCTCGGAAAAGATCCAGAACTTAGCGGCCCAGAAATTCGCGCACATCTTGGAGTTGTTCCTCAACAAGATAATTTGGACGAAGCACTGACTGTGTATGACAACCTTTACATTTACGGCCGCTATTTTGGGTTATCTCGTAAATACATTCGCACAAAAATTGAAGAACTTCTCGAGTTTGCACAGTTAACCGAGAAGAGAGATGCAAAAGTTGAAGCGCTGAGCGGTGGAATGAAAAGACGTCTCACGATTGCGCGTGCACTTATCAATGAACCAGAAATATTAATGCTCGACGAACCCACAACTGGTCTAGATCCACAAGCTCGTCACATTCTCTGGGATCGTCTATTTAGATTGAAGGAGCAGGGCGTCACTCTCTTGATTACAACTCACTATATGGATGAGGCTGAACAGCTGTGTGACAGGTTAATGGTGATGGATAAAGGTTCTATCATGGCTGAAGATTCACCGAGCGAACTCATTAAGAAATATTCAACTAAGGAAGTTCTTGAAGTTCGTTTTGGTTCTGACCGGAATTCGGAAATATCCAATCAGCTTCATAACCTCTGCGAAAGAATTGAACTTCTTCCCGATCGAATACTTTTATATGCAGATGATGCAGAGAAAGTTCTGGAGGAAATTCGCAAAGCAGGAATGCATCCACTCACCTCTCTAGTGCGCAGAAGTTCGCTAGAAGATGTTTTCTTAAGGCTCACAGGAAGAAGCTTGGTCGAGTAGTGGCTGAGTCGACTCGTAAGGGCTCTTTAGAAATAGTAGATGTAAAACGCGCTTTACGTTTTGGTACTGTCTTTGTTATTGAAGCTCGCTTAAGAACAATGGCGCATTGGTTTTGGTCACTTCTCACGAGCTCACTTCTCAATCCCTTTTTCTACTTAATGTCCCTTGGAATTGGTGTGGGCACATTTGTAAACTCACGGGTGGGATCAGTCGGTGTTGATGGGGTTAAATACATCGTATTTCTAGCACCAGCACTGCTTTCTGCAGTCGCCATTCAAGATTTTATGGGAGAAGTTACTTTCCCAGTTCTCCAAGGGTTCAAATGGCACCGCACCTTTTTTGCGATGAATGCGACACCAATTACTGGAAGACAGATTGCACTTGGAACGTATTTTGCGTCAATGGCTCGAACTATTGGATCGGTTGTAATTTATTTCGGTGTGCTCTCAGTATTTGGAGCCATCAATCCGGCGAGTTCTTGGCCAATGATATTTACGTCGCTATATGCGGCTTCATGTTTTAGCGCTCTAATGATGGCCGCTGCAGCGGCAGCAAAAAACGATGATCTCTTCCTTAACGTGATGGGGCGCTTGCTCATCATGCCTCTCTTTCTCTTCTCGGGGACTTTTTACCCGCTTAATTCAATCCCAGCTCCCCTTCGGATAATCGGATGGATCTCGCCCTTGTGGCATTCAACAGAACTAGGGCGCTGGGTGAGTTACGGCCATGAGATTTCTCCTGCAATGATTTTTATCCACTTCGCTTTTCTATCCATATTGTTGGTTGTCGGCCTATTGTGGGCATTCAATAGATTTGAATACAGGTTGAGCAAATGATTGTTAATGCTGCCGTCGCGATTGCCGAAAGTCGAATTGGTCGAATAGGAAACTCTGTTTACTCCGGTCGTTCTCGAGCCGTCATCCAAAGGTCCTACCTTGCTTTTCGAACGTCTGGCTGGATTGTCGTTGCAACGGGATTTCTAGAACCTGTTATGTATTTGTTTTCATTTGGCTATGGAGTAGGAAAACTCATCGGAGACATTGAAATTGCTCCTGGTCATTTCGTTTCTTATGCTGCATTTATTGCCCCAGCTTTGCTCGCAACTAGCGCTATGAATGGCGCAATCTACGATGCAACGTGGAACGTCTTCTTTAAGCTTCGTTTTGATCGTATTTATCAAGGGATGCTCACTACATCACTCGGGCCTCTTGATGTTGCGCTTGGAGAAATTGGTTGGGCGCTGCTTCGCGGTCTGCTCTATTCCATCGCGTTCATGAGCATCGTTGCATTATTTGGGTTAATCACTACGCCTTGGGCTTTACTAGCCATACCCGCTGCAGTTCTCATCGCATTTGGTTTTGCCTCTATCGGAATGGCAGTGACAACCTATATCAAATCTTTTGAGCAGATGAATCTCGTGAATATAGTGATGCTTCCTATGTTTCTATTTTCCGGATCATTTTATCCACTTACGATTTATCCAGATTGGCTACAGCTTCTTATCAAATCGCTGCCGCTGTGGCATGGCGTGGTATTGATTCGTTCAGTCTCACTCGGCGTCATAAACACCTCGCTTATTCCACATGTCATTTATTTTCTGGCAATGATTGGAATTGGGCTATTTATAACCACAAAGCGTTTAACCAAATTGTTTATGCGTTAAGAAAAATTACTTGTCGAAGTTTCGACGATCCCATCTATCTTCCATTCGATCGCCCCAACCTTTTTTATTCTGATTGTGCGAAGTCGAAGGAACTTTGAGTTTTCCTGCGGAGAAATTCGAAATAATTAAGAATGAGCCGACCAATGCAATGACAAAACCTGCAACGCCGATAGCCGGAATTTTTGCAATCAGGCCAGAAAGAATGATTGCCATCCCACCAAAGAGAGCGACTAATCCGCCAACAACTCGACCCCCTTGAGGAGTTCTAATTTTTCCACTCAGTGTGGATACAAGGCGTGGGTCATCTTGTTCAAGGGCAGCTTCCATCTCGGCGAGGAGCTTTCGTTCACGATCTGATAGTGGCACTGTCTAAGAATAGGACAGGTCTTCGGGGTCTACCAGCCGAGCTGGGCGCACGCTCCCCTTCCCGAAGCGTGCGGTTGCGCGATCTATGGCTTCGGTGGCCTCTCTCCACCCCTTTTCACGCTCACCAAGGAGCAACTGGTGTGGTGCAGAGGATTGATCAATGAGATTTTCTAAGGAAACTCCCACTAAGCGCAGGCGCGCCCTATCTAGCTTCAAAGCCAAATACAGCTTTTTCACGACCTCATAGCTCTCCTGGACTCCAATCACGGGGAGTTCCAAAGTCTTCGATCGCGTTATTGTTTTAAAATCTGAAAATCTAACTTTTATTGAAACAGTTTGGGCAGCAAGATTTCTTTTTCGCATTCTTCCCGTCGCTTTTTCAATTAACCTCAAGAACTCTCGGAGTATCTCCTCTGGGTCATCGAGGTCTTCAGCAAAAGTTTCGGCGGCGCTAATACTTTTATCCGGTTCATCTGGAGTGACATCGCGATAATCCCGACCCCACGCAAGCTCGTAAAGAGATGCGCCAGTTCCTTCCCCAAGTGCCCTTATAAGAGTTGACCTCGGAGTTTGCGCAATATCTAAAACAGTTCTGAGTCCGAGTTTTTGTAACTCCTCATTAGTTTTAGGGCCTACTCCCCAAATTGCATTTACGGGAAGAGGGTGAAGAAATTCAAGTACGCGATCTGGAGCTATCTCTAGGAGTCCATTTGGTTTGCAATGTTGCGATGCAAGCTTTGCTATGAATTTAGTTGAAGCAATTCCAACCGAGCAGGTTATTCCCTCGGTTTGGAAAATTTCCTCACGAATTTTATTTCCAATTTCTCTTCCACTGCCTTTAAGTCTTTTTGAACCTGTTACATCAAGAAATGCTTCGTCCAAAGAAAGTGGTTCGACTAATGGCGTATAGGAATGAAAAATTTCCATGACATGCGACGAAACTTCGCTATACCTGGCGTGGTCTGGATGGACAAAAATTGCTCGTGGAGCCATTCGCTGTGCTCGACTTACTGGCATCGCGGCGCGAATTCCTAATTTTCGTGCAGCGTAGTTTGCAGAGAGAACTACTCCCCGGGCGCCTGCCCCAACGACTACTTGCTTTCCGCGAAGCGTTGGATCATCTTTTTCTGCTACTGATGCATAAAATGCATCCATATCTATATGTAATATCGTAGAAAATATATTCGAATCAGGGCTCTCTTCATTCATGACTTATCCCTGCTTTCATTCCTGAAAGATTACGCCACTGTGAATACGACTCCCCTAATTCCCACGCAGATATAGCTCTGAGAGAAATTCCTCGAGCCCCCGTTTTGCGCACAACGCCTCGGACGAGGAATAACCATGAGTTGTAGAGCAAATTGGCATGATCGCCTTGAGCATCTTCGAAAAAGGTGACGTCATTGCATCCATAGCCATCATCAATTGTTAGAAACATGACCCTCCTCCCCGAGCGAACAGGTGGAGTCTGTAAGGCAACTTTTACTCCAGCAACAAGCACTGTTGCTCCAGAACGCTGATGGATGAGGTCGGAAGAGCGAACTGCTCCGATGCTATTGAGGAACTCTCCATAAAATTCCATCATGTGATGAGAAATATCCATGCCAGTTAGCGCTACCTCATTACGTATCCGCTCAGAAGCCGTCAATGGTGGCAAACCACTTGCTTCAAGTTTGGATGGTAGAAGTTGGAGCGCCATTTGGCCATGACCATTTTTAGACTTTACCCGGGAAAATTTATCAATATCGTGAAGGTGCAGAAGTAAATCTCTGCGATTTATCTCTTGATTTTTATACAGTGAATCGAAAGCCCCAACAAGCAAGAGCGCTTCTGTCGTCGGTTTAGAAACGCCAGCACGATGAACAAAATCTGCTAAATCAACATAGGGTCGGTTTTCAAGAATCGAACTAATCTCTTTATTGTTAATTCCATGGATATCTGAAAATCCAATTCGAATTGCATATCCTCGCGCATCAGGAAGAGTGAGTTTTGCTCCAGTGCTTGCAGTATTGGGCGCCTGATATGGTGCTCGTAATCCTTGATTACTTTGATCTATTTTTTCAGCGCGATAACTTTTATCGGATATGTTGATATTAATGGGAGCAATCTCAATTCCCCATTGCCGCGCTTCATCCAAAATAACTCGCCGCGGATACATTCCTGGATCGTGCGTTAAGACTCCCGCTAAAAAGGCGGCAGTGTGGTGGCTCTTAAGCCATGCTGATTGGTATGTAGGTAGCGCAAAAGCTGCGGCATGCGCTTTACAGAAACCAAAAGATGCAAACGCTCGAAGGATCTCCCAAACTTCAGCTACGAGAGGAAGCTCATATCCCTGGGAAATAGCAGTTGGATAGAACCAATCACATACCTCTTGTTGACCTTCAAATGTAGAGAGTGCTCGGCGCTTCTCATCTGCTTCTGCAAGTGAAATCCCCGTCATTATGGCAATTATTCGAATAACCTGTTCATGAAAGACAACAACCCCTTCAGTTTCATGAAGAATGTCATCTAAATCTGGATGAATAACTGGCTTGCTCCGAAACCCATGGCGAGTATTAATAAATGGAGTAATCATGTCGCTCTTTACAGGCCCAGGGCGAAAGAGAGAAATATCAATAACAAGATCGGTAAAAGTTTGAGGTGAGAATTTTCCGACAAGTTCTCGCTGTCCGGGACTTTCGATCTGAAAAAGGCCCAGCGTTCGTGTCGATTTAATCAAGTCAAAAGTTTGTGGATCATCCAGTGGCACTCCGTCAATATCAACTTTCACGCCCTCTAATCGTTCAATCTCTTGGAGGGAGTATGAAATAGCTGACTGCATTCTCACTCCGAGAACATCGAGTTTCAACAGACCGATTGCTTCTACATCATCTTTATCGAATTGAACCATCGCATATCCGCTGGCGTTAATTTCTGTAGGGGCTATATCGAGAAGGCGATCATCGGAAAGTAAAACTGCGCAAGGGTGCATTGATAGATGACGGGGTAAGCCATCGAGTCGTCCAGCTAAATAAATTGCTGCTTTCATAAGCGGTGTATCGAGTTTTAGGTTTTTTAGTTCAGGCAAATTTTCTAGTGCCTTGCGGATATTGCGCGCTCTTATATGAGGTAAGGATTTTGCAATCAGATCTATTTCCATCGGAGAGATACCCAAGGCAGCCCCTGTATCGCGAATTGCGTGCCTAGCGCGATATGTCTCAACCATTGCAACGGTTGCAGTCCGGTCAGGGCCAAATCGTTTAAAAATCGCATCATAGATTTCTAAGCGACGAGCAGATTCCACATCTATATCAATATCAGGAAGTTCATTTCTCAGTGGAGAACAAAATCGCTCCATTAAAAGACCTTGACTCAGAGGTTCAACTCCCGAGATTCCTAAGAGATAACAGATCAAAGAACCTGCTCCGCTGCCGCGCGCTGCGACTCTGATTCCTTTCGCTCGAGCGATATCAGCGATATCAGCAACAGCGAGAAAATATGCTTCGTAGCCGAGTTTGCGAACTGTGGAGAGCTCTTCTTCGAGTCTCTCTGCCGCCCGAACAGAGAGAGCGCCCGTGTACCTATGCAGGCTGGATTCACTTCGCTTACGCAACTGGTTGGCTAGTTCTTCATGGCGCGTTGCACTGAAAACTGCCGGCTCAGGTAAGTGAATAGAGCCGATTCCTACATCCCGACTAGGCGAAAGTATTGATCTCTCTGCCCATTCCTCAGTCGTTCGAAGAAGGTTTCGACCATGCGACTCACCTGCTCCACGAGAAATCTCATCTGCAAGAAAAACCATCTCTGCTTCGCTCTTGAGATAAGCCTCTGAATTAGTACGCTCGACATGGCGCTGATGAAGCGGAACAAGCAAGCGAGCAGAATCAAGAACATCGGCGACCGGGCCATCTGTGCGATCTAGCATTCGGACTGCATTAGTAAGAACTGCAGGGATATCGTTCTCTCTCGCAAAACCTAAAAGCTTTGCTGCATGTGTTGTTGAGAAAGGTCCATCGCCTTTTGTTCGATGGGAAATAATTTCAAGAGATTGAGAAGCAAATAGTTCGCGAGTTGAATTAAAAATTGATAGTGCCGATTCATTTCTACGAGATGCGATTGTTGTGGCCAAGTACGAATCGGGTCCATGGAGGGCAAGTAACTGAGAAGAGTATTCGGAGAACTTTTCAAGTGTTTCGAAAGTAAGGATTTTTTCATTTGCACTATCTCGATTTACTGCACTCACTAATCGATAGAGCGCTGGCAAAGTTCCACCTTGTGCCAAAAGGGTAACTCGATATTTTTTCTGGAGAAAACTTAAGTTGACTCCAACAATAGGAGCAATCCCCTGCGATTCGCATTCCTGGACAAATCGAATTACTCCCGCCATTCCATCACGATCGGTTAACCCAAGAGCCTTCATTCCAAATTGCGCAGAGCGCTCGACTAATTGGGCGGCAGATGCTGTGCCATATTTAAAGGAGTAACCACTTGAAACGTGAAGGTGCGTAAACATTTTTAAGCTGGTCGAGATGTGGGGCGAATAATCCATTTGCCCGTGAGTTCATCTAGCTCAATCTCAAAGGTAGCGAGCGCACCGACCGGAGCTGCCTCTACCCGCCAGATAGCGCGACCTGCATCATTGAAGATCGATTGCTCTAGATGCTTGGAATTATGTTTAGGGTCATGAAGGTTGCCATCGCTAATTCGATTCCACCAACCACCCGACTCCTGCCATCTGGAGAGGATGTTATGGATATGGAAACGATGGCCTTTGTAGATGAATTCAATGGGTTCGCCTTGGGGAGCTAAAACTTGTGGCGGCAGAGCTTTAGCCTCGGGGACGGATTCCGAGGCTGCGGCGAGGTGAGAAGGTTGTTCGAACATATGTTCGAAAGATAACTGCCCCCACTGACAAGCACAAGCCAGGCGTATCCCCTGCTAGATAAGGCTCAATTAAGCGTGTCGCCCTGCTCAATTAGTTGAAAGTTCAACCACTTGCTTTAAAATTCTCATGAAACACTCGGCGGGTTCAGAAGGAGCCCCATGTACGTAAGGATAAAAATGAGTTCTGTTCTCCTCGTCGGTCGTATCTTGTTTGCACTGATTTTCATCAACTCCGGCATCGCTCATCTAACAAAGACAGCTGCCATGACTGGGTATGCGCAATACAAGAAGCTCCCAGCAGCAAAGCTCGGAGTTATCATCTCCGGTGTCATGATTCTAGTTGGTGGCCTGTACATCGCCCTTGGCTTCTATGCAGATCTTGGCGCACTTCTCATCGCAATCTTCCTCGTCCCTACTCTCTATTTCTTCCAGAACTTCTGGACCGAGAAGGACGCAACTGCAAAACAGACAGCAATGACTGGATTCTTTAAGGATCTTGCACTTCTTGGAGCAGCGCTCTTTATCTTTGCAGCACTTCGCAATGGAGCAGACTTTGGGCCACATCTTGGATCCCATTTGCTTGCATTTAAGAAGTAAATAATTAGCATGTAACACCTTCCATTAGCAAAGAATTAAGCCCTCGAGTTCGCGCTCGGGGGCTTTTTTCATCGCTGATGATGGGAAGATAGCTGCATGGTTTTAGCCCTTGCTTGCGGTGCATTCATCGGGGCGGTCCTTGGCTTCGTAGGAGCTGGCGGGGCGATGCTCTCCGTTCCAATCCTCCTTTATTTCTTTGACTTCACTCCAACGCAGGCAACTACTGCGGCGCTTGCCGTCGTATTCCTCGCAGCGTTAGCCGGCGTCATTCCAAAATTTAGATCCGGAGATGTCCTCCTTAAAGAGGGATTCTCAATCTGGGCGATCGGATTTATTTCCAATGTTGGCGGAGCGGCTTTGGCCAAACACCTCTCTGACACAATAATTCTTACAGGCTTTGCAATAGTGATGATTGTTGCTGGATTCTCGATGTTACGCGGCCCCGTGAAAGACCATCCCGAAAAACGGATGCAACCAATTGCCTTGATAACAATCTCACTCGTTATTGGTGCAATGACAGGAATTTTTGGAATTGGCGGTGGGTTTCTTGCCATCCCCGTGCTTGTACTTTTTTATCACACTCCACAGAAAAAAGCGGCAGGTACTTCCCTGCTTATCATCACTCTCAATTGCTTAACGTCGTTTCTCGCCCATCACAGCGAATGGTCAAAGATTACGTGGCATACTCCGTTACTCATGGGAGGAGCTGCTGTGCTTGTTTCTGCATTTGCTTCGCATCACAGCTCTCGTCTCAACGCAAAGGTGCTTCGAATTAGTTTCGCATATCTCCTCTTTACCATTTCAGCATTTACACTCATCCGCACGTGGTTTTACCTTTAATAAAAACATAATATAAATTGGAGAATCAATGAAAGTTAGAGCGCTTGTCATGGAGTTTCTTGGAACTGGCTTAATTATTGCGGCCGTTGCAGGAGCGGGTTACATGGCCTCGGGAACCACACAGGATGCAGCTATAGGTCTCATCATGAATTCGTTGTCGGGCTGCGCGATGCTTGCAATTGTTATTCGTTTAGGAGCGAAAATCAGCGGAGCTCACTACAACCCAGCGGTCAGCGTTGTGCTCTTGCTTGCTAAAAAAGTTGATGGCAAAACTGTGCTCATGTATATCCCTGTCCAAATTGCTGGAGCTATAGCTGGAGCAATGCTCGCGAATTCCATGTACGGGGCCCATATATATGCAATATCAACCAACGTCAGATCAAACTCCGTTTTTATCATCAGTGAAATAGTTGCAACTGCTGGCTTGGTGTGGGTAGTTCTTCGAAATGCAAAGAATGCAAACAAGGTCGCCATTTATGTACCCCTTTGGATTCTCAGTGCCTATTTCTTCACATCCTCGACAACTTTTGCCAATCCAGCAATCACCATCGGAAGAGTCTTTACTCAATCCCCAGTCGGTATCGCACCATCCTCAATTCTTCGGTTTATCTCAGCACAATTTGTTGGGGCAATTCTCGGTTGGGCTCTTTATGGCTTTTTAACTAATGAGCCTGAGAGTGACCAGGCAGCAGCTTCTGATCCGGTGATTTAAGAACCGGATTTTGAGGAATTTTGAAGTTTTTCCCACTCTTCGCAATTACGTGAGGTAAATGTAAGATTCGCAGGAGAGAATAGGTTCCCAACCTGACGATCGGAGAGTCTGATGGATATACGAATTCTTACAAGGGATCTAACCCCCTTTGAACATTTAGTCGCAGAACACATGTGCGATGGATTATCTAATGCAGCGATTGCCCGCGAAACTGCTCATACGGAAAAAGTTATTGAGAACACAATCTCTCGAATGGCTAGAGCATTTGGAATCAAAGCAGATGGAGATACAAACTTTCGCGTACTCCTTGCTCTTGCTTATCGCACTCAATTTGGGGATAAATCTTTCGACAAGCTTGGGATTGATTGCAACCACATGGAAGTTGGACCAGACGGACGAAAGTATTGCAACCGACATATTGAGTAACACCGGATTTGAGTAAAACCAAATTTGATTCATTGATTTCTCTGTGACTTGGCTCTAAGGGCTAGCACCCCCAATTTTCTCCTTGGTGCTGGCACTCACCGAATAGGCAACTCGCACTCCTCGAGTGCAGTTAACTACGTGTGAAGCGAAATATCTCCAAATTTTGCTTCTACATAATTCGGAGAGAATTGAGATTTAAAACCATGAGTAGAAAAACGTTTGACAAAATCACAAGTATTTTGGGTCTAATGCTCGCAGTCTTTTTATTCGTAGCAGGTGGCCTCGTTCAATGGGGTTATTCATTTGCAAACGCTTCTGTTTCAGCGCAATTGTCGGCACAGAAGATTGACTTCCCAACTGTGACCCACAATGCAAAAGAAACAAAAGATGTAACAGAGTTCTTTGCAACACATGGCGGAAAAGTTCTTACAACAGGCAAAGAAGCACAGATGTATGCTGATCATTACCTCGGGTATCACCTATCTTTAATGCCAACTTATGCTGTTGCCTCAGCAAAAGATATGGCTGCTCAAGCAGCACTTCGTGCGACACCAGATGATGCAATGGCACAAGCCGCAGCTACGGCGTCAGCGAAGACTCTCGACACCGTATTTAAGGGAACTTCCCTTCGCGGAATGCTTCTCAATGCCTATGCCTTTTGGCAATTAGGTCAGATTGCAATGTATTCGGCGATAGCAGCATTCGCAGGTGGATTGCTATTCCTTGTACTTGCTCTTATGGGATTCGCCCATTTGCGTAAAGTAGACGCAGAAGAGGCGATTTAAGCCTCATCTCTCCGTGAGGGAAAGGCCCCCGATTTATCGGGGGCCTTTTAATTTCTTTCTTATTTGTACTGTAAATTTCCTACATGTCCCAAGAGAACCCAAACGTCCTTCGTGTAGTCGCGAAACTTAAGGAACTTAACATTGGTGGCGAGGTTACGCACCTTGCAGACTCGGCGCGAAGCGCACAAGAAGCAGCCGATGCACTGGGAATTCTCGTTGGACAAGTGGCTTCTTCAATCGTTTTCAAACTCCCAGACGGTTCCCCGCTTCTCGTCATTACAAGTGGACGTCACCGCGTAGACACTGAATTGGTTGCTAAAGAACTTGGTGTTGAAAAACTTCATCGCGCAGATGCTGATTACGTCAAGGAATCCTCAGGTTTCAGCATCGGTGGCGTCTCCCCCGTCGGGTGGGTAAATGAAGCAACAATTGTGATCGATCGCGCGCTCAACGATTATGACGTTGTGTGGGCTGCTGCAGGACATCCGCACACCGTCTTTCCCACTACTTATGCAGAATTGCTCATGGCTACTAATGCACGACCATTGGTTGTTGGAGATTAATGATTCGCTTATGGAGTAAAGAGTTTGGGGAAGGTACCCCTCTCGTCATGATTCATGGAATGGGTTCTGCCTCGACCGCATGGAGCCTGATTACACCGGATCTCGCTAAAGCTTTTAGAGTTATTCACATTGATTTGCCTGGACACGGCTTTAGCAAAATGGATCCTTCTAAAGAGATGGATCCGCACTCTCTCGCCGAACGCGTGCTTGAAGAACTTAATAATCTGAATGTAGATAAGTTTCACGTTGTTGGAAATTCATTGGGTGGCTGGGTAGCACTAGATCTCGCTGCGGAACATCCCGACCGAGTGCTCTCTGTCGTGGGAGTTGCTCCTGCTGGACTTTGGCTGGCTCCAGTAAATCGTCGCTTGCCAATCGGAGCATTTGCGCGAACGCTTGCACAAGTCACCCTCCCCATCGCTCCTTACTTTATTCCTTACAACTGGGCTCGCAAGATTGGATTCGCTTCGGTGAGCCCGCTCTGGAAATCTCTCCCCGCGCAGGTTGTGCATGATGCAGCAAAAGCCATGGGGTCTTCGGCAGGTTATTACCCTGCTTGGGATGCACTTCTTTCGTTAAGGTTTGATAAGCAAATATCTTCATCTATTCCAGTCACCATCATCTTTGGGGATACAGATAACACTTTGCCAGCGAAGACGAGCCAGGAGCGCTCACTTGTTCCAGCGCATGCCAAATGGATTGTATTTTCAGAATCAGGTCACGCTCCAATGTGGGATCACCCAGTGGAAGTTATTACAGAGATTCTCGAAACAACTTCGCGAGCTTCACGATGACCTTTGTTTATCTTTGGAAAATTAGAAGCCGAAATATTCCACTGGCGCTGATGCATATGGCCGTGGATCGTTTTCTGCTATCACGTATTCCTGGAGTTACATTCTTTAAATCAATCGGAACAGGTACTGGCGAGAAATTCACTCCCTCAGATGCAAACCCTCATGTATGGGGGCTTATAGTTGTTACCGAAGATGTTGCATCATTAGAGAAATCATTTCCCATCCGATCATGGAGAAGAACTTCGATCTCAGAATTAAAGCTCGCCCTCTCCCCTATAAGCAGTCATGGAAAATGGGCTGGAAAAGATCCTTTTAAGGTTGTTGAAAAGCATGAAGGAAAAGAGATCGTTGCAATCACTCGAGCTCGAATTAAATGGAGAAAGAGCCTTCTCTTTTGGAGAGCGGTACCTGCCGTAACCACCTCGTTGCATTCTCAACCTGGGCTCATTTCGGCGATTGGTATCGGAGAAGCTCCCGTCGGATTGCAGGGCACTTTGTCGATTTGGGAAGATGCATCTGCTCTTCGAGAATTTGCCTATAAAGGAGCAGCGCATATCTCGGCTATCTCCGAAACCGAAAATCAGAAATGGTACTCAGAAGAGCTTTTTGCACGCTTTTCCCTCGTTCAGCAAGAGGGAAGCATTTAGCTAAACCATAAGGCAGAATATAGGCATGTCGATTCGCCAATACAGACCTCGCGAGCGAAGCAGACGAGGAATGACGTCGAAGCAGACTTACATTCTGTATTCGCTAATATTGCTCTCAATTTTCTTGCAAATTCTTTACCCACTTGTGAATGGTGGGCTTTTGCGATTCACAACAATTGCGTTCATATATGTTGGTGCGTTGGCGATGTTAACCCACGCTCTATTTTCATATGGAATTAAATATCTTTCCATCTATTTCTTCGTCACATTCTTTTTTGCACTTGCTATAGAGCAGATCGGAAGTCGAAGCGGCTGGCCATTCGGGACATATCAATACTCACATACGCTTGGTTTTCAAATATACGGAGTACCTCTTGTCGTACCTTTCGCTTGGTTAATGATGGCCCATCCTATTTTGGTCATTTCACGAAAAATTACTCAACACTGGGTTTTCTTGGTTGGCGGGATCGGGTTGATGGTCTGGGATCTTTTTGTAGATCCCCTTATGGTTTCAACAGGGCGTTGGACTTGGAAAATCGTGGGACCACATGTTCCACTTGAACCTTCAATCCCTCTTTCAAATAGCGCGGGCTGGCTACTTGGAGGAATGGCGCTCATGGCCATTTTGCACAAACTGCTTCCAAAAGAACGTAAAAAAGTTGGAGCATCATCCGGGGCAGTCGATTTCTTTCTTTTGTGGACCGACTTCTCAGGGGTTGTTGGAAACATATTCTTCTTTCATTCTCCAGGTGTTGCCCTTGTCGGCGGTATTCCCTTTGGAATACTTCTCTTCCTGTATTTCTTTAATTCACGTATCGCGCGTCCAGACCAATTTTGACTATGAATCTCATTCTTCTCCTTGTTGGAATCGGCGCCTGCCTAACTTTGTTGAACTCCGTTTCAATGCGAGTCGTTCGGCGCAAAAAGAGTTCACTTGTTACAGAAACTATCTCAGTTTTAATACCTATGCGCGATGAAGCGACAAATGTAGATGGTGTAATTGGTTCGATTCAGAGTTCAACGAATCTCTCGCAGTGGAACCTGACGGTCCTTGATGATGCAAGCTCTGACGACACCGGGGCTAAACTTCAAGAACTTTATGTCAAAGCCATCTCTGGTAATCCACTTCCGGAGGGATGGTTAGGCAAAAATTGGGCTTGTTGGCAGCTTGCGAATTCGAGCGATGGAACCTACTTAGTATTTATTGACGCAGACGTCCGGGTTTTCCCAGAGGCAATTTCCTCAAGCATCACACTCATGAATCAACTTGAATGGGATTTTATATCGCCATATCCACGGCAGATTGCTAAGTCATTTCTCGAACGCCTCATCCAGCCACTCCTGCAATGGTCCTGGCTTGCTTCGGTTCCGCTACGTCTTGCTCAACGTTTCAGAATCTCATCAATGACGATTGCAAATGGACAATTTTTCATCGTGAAGAGAAGCGCATATTTCTCAGTCGGTGGCCACGAATCGATAAGAACCGAAGTCCTGGATGATCTGAGACTTGCTCGAACGCTCATTGACGCGGGGTTTAAAGGTGGAGTTGCCGAGGGAAGTGACGTCGTTGAATGCCGAATGTATGACAATTCATCGGAGTTGATCAACGGTTATACCAAATCATTGTGGAACGCTTTTGGTGGTTTACTTGGAACGCTTTTTACCATTGTGCTCATATTTACTACTCAGGTACTACCGGTAATTCTTGGTTTAAGTGGATTCGCTCTTGGCTGGCTTGCTTTCATGCTTTCCGCTTTCACCCATGCGGTGGCAGCCACCCGAACGAAGAGCTCTACTGCGAATATCTTTTTGCATCCGATAGCTTCAGTGTTTCTGATTCTTTTGATTCTTGAATCCCTTCGCCGAAAGAAACAAGGAAAACTTGTTTGGCGCGAAAGGAACCTTCCTTAATGAGCAATGTGGTAATCATCGGAGCCGGTATTGGCGGCCTAGCAACCGCTGCTCGACTAGCAAAAAATGGACATGATGTTTCAATCTACGAAGCTTCAGATCAAGTTGGAGGCAAGTGTCGCACTGAATGGATTGGGGATTACGCTTTTGATACCGGGCCGTCCCTGCTTACATTGCCTGCTGTCTTCCGAGATCTTTTTATTCGTACAGGAAAACGTTTTGAATTAGAAGTTGGTCTTGAGCCAGTAAATCCAGCTTTTGCTTATCATTTTGCCGATGGCATGAAAATAGAATTTCCGAATCTGTCCCTTCCAGAAATTTGCAATTCGATAGAACGGGCGCTTGGAAAGAGTGCAGCCGATGAATGGCATCTGCTTATGCAAAAGGCAGAGCGAATGTGGGATGCATCTAGAGGGTCGTTTATTGAAGCAGAACTTCCTTCTATCCTCGAATTAATCAGGAAAAAGGGTTTTCTTTCTGACTTACGCACAATCGCACCTTGGAAATCTCTGCGAAGTTACACGGCTGCGACCACTTCTAATCCATACCTTCAAAAAATCGTTGATAGGTATGCAACGTATTCCGGCTCAGACCCCAGAAAAGTTCCAGCGGTACTACTCACGATCGCATTTGTGGAATCCACATTTGGTGCGTGGCACCTGAAAGGTGGGCTTGGAACTCTTTCGACAGCTCTTGAAAAAAGATGTCTAGACCTTGGTGTCAAAATATTTTTGAACTCGCCCGTGAAAAGTATATTAGTCAAAGAAGGTACTGCTTACGGAATAGTGCTTGTCAGTGGTGAGACCGTCGAATCACAAAAGGTTGTTGCAAATGCTGATGCCGAACTGGTCTACAACACTTTGATTTCACCTGACGTTAAATCTGCACGAAAAGAAAGAAGAAAGTTAAGGAGATCTGAAAAATCACTCGCAGGTTTCTCGTTGCTTTTAGGACTTGATAATTCAAAAATTTCAGGCGAAATCCCACAACTTCAACACCACAATGTCTACTTTCCAAAAGATTATGATCAAGAATTTGATTCCATTTTTACCGAGAACTCTCCCGTCGAAGATCCAACAATCTATATCTGTGCACCAGCAGATGATTCAATGGTTAAACATTCGCATCAAGAAGCTTGGTTTGTGCTCGTAAATGCTCCCCGCCATGATCCAAACAGCGGCTACGACTGGAACAAAAACCCGGAAACGTACGCACGTAAGATTATTCAAAAACTAGATCAACTTGGCTTAAGAGTTTCGGAACGTTTAGAGGTGATGGAGTTTAGAACTCCAGCAGATCTTGAACGAAACGTCTTGGCGCCCGGAGGATCCATCTACGGAACATCTAGCAATGGAGCACAATCTGCATTTCTACGCGCTTCAAATAGATCGCCCATCAAAAATCTTTTTTGCGTAGGAGGTTCAGCCCACCCTGGTGGCGGCCTTCCACTTGTTGGAATGAGCGCTGAGTTAGTTGCAGAAGCCATTGGTAGAGCAGATGGGGCTACTTCAGGCGGACATACCCATCATTGAAAACGCGGACAAAACTTATTAACTGCATAACCATCCACATCCACGCCAAGAGATTTGTAACATCAATATCTACTTCTACGCCAACAAGTGCGATAAAAAGTAGAGTGGCTCGAACTGGCCTTTCGGCGATTGTCACTGCCTGAATTTCACGAGCTCCAAGACCGCCCATACGTGCACGAATATATTCTTGAGTTCCAGCTGCTAGCCACGCTACCGCAATAACCACCATTGGGGCACCCAGCGCGTAAAAGGCGAGGGCCCAGAAGAATTCTGATATTCGATCAGCCACTGAATCCGTTACTGCTCCCCACGTACTTTCAATTCCTCGAACCATTGCAAGAGATCCATCAATCCCATCGCAGAGAAGAGACAGCACAAGAAGTGCAATCCCGAACCCTGAATGGACATTTCTCCACGTACCAACTGCAGCGCCCACTCCTGCAAGAGTTAAAAGGTGTGGAGATACTTTTAATTTAGCCAATGGTTTAACAAGCCAAAAAGAAATTGTTAGCCAAGCTTTTACTATTCCACTAACTTTGGTGTTCCCGTGGAGAGAAGACCATTTATCAAAGAAATCTTTACGCTTCACGTGAAAGTCCTAAGTTTTTTACAATTTGCAAAGTGGCTGTTGAAGTATTCATCGTATAAAAATGTAGTCCAGGAACGCTTGATGCGATTAAGCGTTGAGAAAGTTCGGTCGCAATTGTTGTGCCGATTTCACGAACAGCTTCTGGATCGCCTTCCTTGCCTTCAAATAGTTTTAAGATGGATTCAGGAATCGGAGTTCCATCAAGCTCAGCCATCCGATTGAGCTGTTTAATATTCGTGATTGGGAGAATTCCTGCAATTACTGGCAGAGTCGAACCCCTGGCTTCCAAACCTGCAACGAGTGCTTCGTATTTTTCAAATTCAAAAAAGAATTGGGTGGTTGCAAAGGTCGCACCAAGCTGCTCTTTTGCAATGAGTACATCAATATCTTTGTGTAGGTTTCCATGTGATGCTGGATGCCCATTTGGAAAAGCTGCTACTCCAATCGTGAATCCCCCACGATCAGATGCAAGTTTTACGAGCTGATCGGCATGATCAAACCCATCTGGGTGACTTACCCATTCAGCTCGAGGGCCGCCAGCAGGATCACCACGAAGCGCGAGAATGCTAGATATTCCCGCATTCTTATAGTGATCCAGAATGGATGCTAATTCATCCCGTGTGGAACCTACGCAGGTGAGGTGTGCAACAGTTGAGATGCCAGTTCTCGAAGTAAATTCCTCAGCGATGCGGATTGTGCGATCTCTTGTACTTCCCCCTGCGCCGTAGGTCACAGAAACAAAGTCTGTATGTATCGCACGAAGTCTCTCGATGGCCTCCCACAACTTAGCTTCCCCTGCCTCATCCTTTGGCGGGAAAAGTTCAATGGAGAGTGTTGGCTTCTGTGAATTATCCATAGGGGGTTCAGGGTACCTTTACCGCATGGATTACACGCTCGAATCTGGTGTTGACCCGCTCCGCGAGGCGATAAATGCTTCCCTAACAAATTTTGTAGACCGAGAAAATGAATATCTTCGCACCATAGCCAGCGAGCTATATCCGGTCGCCGATGCGTTAAAGAATTTCCTGATTGATTCAGGCAAACGTTTCCGTCCGCTCTTTGCAGCCGCAGGATTCGTTGGCAGCGGCGGGATTCTCGATGCTGTTTCAATCAATGCTTTAGCCTCGATTGAGTTGGTCCACGTCTGTGCACTCATTCACGACGATGTCATGGACGGTTCGGATACACGCCGCGGAGCCCCTTCAATTCATCGTCTCTTTGAAAAACTCCACCGCACTGAATCGCTCAAAGGTTCACCGGAACAATTTGGAGTAGCAAGCGCAATTCTACTTGGCGATTTGGCACTTGTTTGGGCGAGTAAAGCTCTCCATGAATCTGGAATGGATTCACAGTCAATACTCCGTGCACTTCCACTTTATGACGAAATGCGCGTGGAATTGATGGCGGGTCAATATTTGGATGTCTATGAACAAGCCCTTGCAAGTGAAAGTATCGAACGTTCTCTTAAAGTTGCTCGTTTTAAATCCGGCAAATACAGCATCGAAAGACCTCTTCACTTTGGCGCATCTCTTGCTTCTGGTTCAAATTTAGCCGCTTACACAGGATATGGAATTCCCCTAGGAGAGGCATTCCAACTTCGCGATGATTTGCTAGGCGTTTTTGGAGATCCCGCTCAAACTGGTAAACCAGCGGGCGATGATCTGAGAGAAGGAAAGCGAACTGTTTTAATTGCAGCAACGCTGCAACGAGCTAACCCGGCTGAAAAAGATCGCGTTAACGCCCTCCTTGGAAAACCGGATCTGGTTCTCTCTGAAGTTGAAGAAATTCGCGCAATCATCACTTCAAGTGGTGCGGCAGATTTCGTCGAAAATATGATTACCGAGCTCACAGCAGATGCTCTGGCAGCAATCGAAATAGGCACAATCACATCAGATGCAAAAGCATTTCTTGTTCACATGGCAGCTGTCGCAACAAAACGGAGTTATTAAATGGTTAAAAGAGTTAAAGGTCCAACAGATCACGTAGTCATTGTCGGGGCAGGACTTGCTGGGTTGAGCGCTGCACTTCGGTTGGCGGGCGCTGGTCGCAAAGTAACTGTTGTTGAACGTGAATCTGTACCTGGTGGTCGCAATGGCCTGCTCAACAAAGACGGATACGCATTTGATACAGGTCCAACCGTATTAACTATGCCCGACCTGATTGCCGATGCATTCGCATGCGTAGGGGAAGATTTGAAGGATTGGCTCGATCTCATCCCCGTCTCTCCGCTGTATAGAGGATTTTTTGATGATGGGTCACAGATGGATGTCCATGCCGATACCAATCGAATGCAAGAAGAGATCCGCAATGTCATAGGCGATAAAGAGGCTGCCGGGTATGCCAAATATGTTGATTTTGTTACAAAGCTTTATAAATATGAGATGAATGATTTCATTGATCGAAATATTGATTCACCTCTTAACTTATTGACTCCTAATCTTGCAAAACTTGTAGCTATTGGGGGTTTTCGTAAACTTGCTCCAAAAGTGAGTCAATATATGAAGGATCCTCGCACTCAAAAAATTTACTCGTTTCAAGCTATGTATGCGGGAGTTAGTCCTCAACAAGCTCTGGCCATTTATGCAGTCATTGCGTATATGGATTCCGTAAACGGCGTCTTCTTTCCTAAAGGCGGGATGCACGCAGTTCCACGTGCGATGGCAGCGGCAGCCCAAAAACATGGCGTTGAATTCAAATACAACTCTACTGTCACGAGTGTCGAGCACTCGGGCGGAAGAGCTAATGCAGTCATCACATCAACTGGTGAGCGCATAACCTGCGATGCCCTGATTCTTAATCCTGATCTTCCAGTTGCTTGGAAAGAACTACTTGGAACCGTTCCTCGCAAAGTAAAGAACCTAAATTATTCGCCATCGTGCGTGACAATGCTTGTCGGTTCTAACAAGAGTTATGACCACATCGCTCACCACAATATCCACTTTGGAAAATCATGGGATGGCGTCTTTGACGAACTCATTAATAAGAAAGTCTTAATGTCGGATCCAAGCGTGCTCGTGACCGTTCCAACGCATGACGATCCATCGCTTGCCCCCGCTGGAAAGAGTTCCTATTACGTCCTCTTCCCAACTCC
>CANCGX010000002.1 GCA_947377725.1 Actinomycetota bacterium | reverse complement strand
CCGGACTTGAGAATCACGCTGCTGTACGGAACAGCGTCTCCAGTGTGAATGATTGCCAGAGACTGACCAACCTTGATTTTGAATTCCTCGTGGGGAATCAGAATTTCTTGAGTGCCTGCAAAGTGGCTCTTATATTCGGCCACAGTTTTTGCATCGACTTTTTCAGAAAATTCGTTGGCAAGGTAAAGACCAGTTACGTCTAGCAAAGGAAGTATTGCATCCAGAATCTGAGGGATGGTTGGGAATCCTTTAACGAGGGCAAGATCTACGAGCTCCACTCCGGGATAACTTGGAAAAGGACCATCGACTATTGCCAATGTATTTACATGGCGGAACTTAGCTAGAACTGAAGCTAGCTGGTCATTGATAATTCCAGTTTTAAGCATCAATATGTGGCCTTTCCGCAGACTAGGCCTAAATGATATATCTGAATGGGTGCAGGAGGAAGGTCCTCTCTACCCAGAGGCTCCGCACCAAGTTATATTTGGAGCGTGACCAAACAAAATTTCCTCAGCAAACTTACTGGCAGCTTTTCAACTCCCGCTGATGGAAATCCAACAGTCGTTATGGTGGAAGCTGCGTTCAAGGCAGCCAATCTAAATATTCGCTACATCAACACTGAAGTCTTTCCAGATGGGCTTCATGCAGCCGTACTTGGTGCCAAAGCAATGAATTGGCTCGGGTTTAATCTATCTGCGCCACACAAAGTAAAAGTGATTCCTATGTTGGATGGTCTTGGCGAATCAGCTTCAATCATGGGCGCTGTCAATTGTGTTGTTAATCGTGATGGAAAACTTATTGGTGAAAACACAGATGGCAAGGGATTTCTAAAAGCATTTAATGAAGTGTTGGATCCAAAAGATAAAACCATTCTTATTTTTGGTGCCGGTGGTGCCGCGCGAGCTATTGCCGTAGAACTTGCTCTTGTCCAAGCAAAGAAAATCATTATTGTAAATCGCAATGCCGAACGCGGCGAAGATCTTGCAAAAACGATTCGAGAAAGAACCACAGCCGAAGCTGAATATGTAAATTGGACCCCAAAGTTTGCTATTCCTGCTGGCGTGGACGCTGCGGTCAATGCAACTACGGTTGGCATGGACCAGTTTGACGGTAAAGAACTTGATATAGATTTCGATTCTATCCATTCAAATCTGGTTGTTTCTGATGTGATCGTAAATCCACCGAACACGCATTTTCTTCAAGAAGGCGCGAAACGTGGTGCAACGACTATTGATGGTTTGGGAATGCTCGTTTATCAAGGAATGATTGGTATTAAGTATTGGACTGGGCTGGATTCAGATCAGGCGGCTATGCGAAAAGCCCTCGAAGAAGTAAATATCTAAACCGATGATCGGCATTCAAGAGATTGCCATTAAGGCCGGAGTATCGCCGGCAACTGTTTCGCGTGCGCTTCGCGGGTTACAACACGTTAACGAGCAAACGAGAGCGAAGATTTTTGCTGCTGCCGAATCACTGGGTTATCCGATTGAAGCTCCCTCCAAACAAAAGGGCAAAACTCATACGGTTGGAATTATTACTCCATATACATCTCGTTGGTATTTTGCCGAAGCCATTGGTGGCGTAGAACAGGCACTTCGTGAGGCTGAATTAGACATCTTGTTGTACAACTTTTCACAAATTCATGGACGTGAAAAACTCTTTGAAAGCAAGCACATCCGCGAGCGTGTAGACGCCTTGATAACTATTAGCTTGCCTCCGACAGAAGAAGAATTTAATACGATGCTCTCTCTCGATCTTCCGATCGCTCTAATCGGTCTACATAGACCTGAGTTTTCATCCGTTGCGATTGATGATTATGCGGGTGCGAGAACTGCGACCCAACATTTAGTGGACCTCGGTCATAAGCGAATTGGAATCATGTCAGGTGAGCACACATCGACGTGGCAATTTCCTGTTACACAGAATCGGCGAAGTGGTTTCATGTCTGTTCTCGAGGCTGCTGGTCTCACTCTGAACCCGCAGCATGAAGTATTTGCGGCTTTCGATATAGACTCTGCCGAACGAGCTATGGATGATCTTCTTTCGCGAAAAGATCGTCCTACCGCAATTTTCTGTTGTTCAGATGAAATGGCCTACGGTGCAATGCTTTCTATGAGGCGGCACGGTTTGAGATGTCCAGAAGATATTTCACTCATCGGATATGACGGACATAAAATGGCTGAATTTGCAGACCTTACAACAATTGCGCAACCCGTTCGCACACTTGGAGAAATGGCTGCCTGGTCAATTTTAGAAAAGCTTCATAAGCCTGACTCACCGACAAAAACTTTGAACTTGCCAACAACTCTTATTGTTCGAGGTTCCACACGACAACTTTAATTATTGTTGTAGCCACAAAGTTGTATTACCTGGAATAGAGACAATACTTCCTGCAATAAATGCTCCAGGTCCAGACTGGTGAATGATTACGGCTGCTGTGTGAATATTTACTTCTGTTGTATTCGCTGTGGTATTTGCAAGTAAAATAAATCCTGCTGTACGACTGAAGAAAACAATCCCCTCTGGTGCATCGTGCCAGTGAATTTCTGAATCCCCGCCTAGCCCTGTGTGCTGTTTTCTTAATCCAAGTGAGGTCCGATATAAATTCAAGAAACTGCCTTGGTCGGCATCCTCTGTATCAACTGAAAACTCTTTATAGGCAGCCGTTTGGGGTAACCACGGAGATCCAGAGCTAAATCCGAAGTTCGGTTTGCTCGCCTCCCATGGAAGTGGCACGCGCGCACCATCTCGACCTAGATCTTTACCGTTGGAACGAATAAAAGCTGGATCTTGTCTATCTTTGGGAGCAAGTTCGCCATCTGGAAGTCCCAACTCTTCGCCTTGGTAAATATAGAGAGAACCAGGCAGGGCGTGCGCAATCAACGCTAGAGCTCGAGCTTGATCAACGTTTCCAAGACGGGAAACTACGCGTGGTGAATCATGGTTGTCGAGAGCCCATGTCGGAGGTGCTCCCACATCTTTAAGTTCATCTAGAACTCGAATAATTGATTCCTTGATTGCTGCGGCATCCCATTCGATGAGTAAGAAATCAAAATTAAAAACTTGGTGCAACTCACCAGGTCGGACATATCTGGCTAAGCGACTTGTTGGATAAATATAAGCTTCGGCAACCGTCATGCGGTCACCTGAATATTCATCTATAACTTTTCGCCACTCTTTATAAATATCGTGAACTCCATCTCGATCAAAGAACGGCATATCGGTAAGAAGTGAAATTCTCTCCTCTTTTGACATGCCCGATGAGTCCACACGAAGTGCACGAGTAAGTGCATCAGGGTCTCGGTGGTCCGCATGAATATCGTCTTTAGCCAAACCGTGCGCGACATCGATTCGAAATCCATCTACTCCACGATCTAACCAAAATCGAAGCGTAGTTTTGAAATCTTCCAAGACTTCCGGGTTATCCCAATTCAAATCAGGTTGGGAACTATCAAATAAATGTAAATACCATTGACCTAGTTCGCCATTGCTTTCAGTAATGCGAGTCCAAGCGGGTCCATTGAATAATGAGTTCCAGTTATTTGGTGGAATTTCTCCATGAGAACCTTTGCCGTCATAGAAATGAAAGCGAGCCCTTGCTGCCGAACCTGGCGCTGAAAGTAAGGCCTCTTTGAACCAGATATGTTCTGAGGAAAAATGATTAGGAACTACATCGAAAATCACTTTCAAACCCCGTGTGTGAGCTTCAGAAATCAACTCTTCTGCGTCCGTTAAAGATCCAAACGTGGGATCGACATCGCGAGGATTGGCAACGTCATAGCCACCATCTTTGTTTGGAGTCGTATAGAAGGGACTGAGCCAGAGTGCATCAATTCCAAGGGAGGCCAGATATGGGAGCTTTTCGATAATGCCAGGGATGTCACCGATTCCATCGCTATTACTGTCTTTAAATGAGCGTGGATATACCTGATAGATAACGGCATCGCGCCACCAAACACTTTTTCTTGTCAAAGACACGTGTTGAATACTAGATGCAAAAACTTTACTCTTAACCCTGAAGTCGGAAATCCTGATAACAAATACATAACTCTTATGCAAATAATTGAATGGAATGTAAATGACTGCAAAGAAATCAATTACAAAAAGTGATTCTCCTTTTAATAATAATGGAACACGACTGCATGACATTCCACCATCAACAGATCATCTAACTTTTATGTCGCAAGGTTGGGCGCCGTCACCACTTGATGGTGTTGTTGCACACGAAGCGGTCCCGTTCACAAAGAAGCGTCGAGCAAAATTATCTAAAGCCTTCAAGGGCATTCGACTTGTAATCCCTGCCGGTAATCTCAAAGTCCGTTCAAACGACAGCGACTACCAATTTCGTGCCCATTCAGCATTTGCCTGGCTAACAGGCATAAGTGCCGATGATGTAGTCCCTGACTCTGTTTTGGTGCTTGAACCTACGAAAACTGGCCATGACGCACTTCTCTTTATACATCCTCGTTCTCCACGCGATCAAGATGAATTTTTCCGCAATTCACGTCACGGCGAATTTTGGGTTGGTCGACGTCTGACCAAAGAAGAAACTGAAAAACGCTATGGAATTAAAGTGCGCCATATAGATACTCTTCCCGCATCACTAAAGGGGAAGAAAAAGGTTTTAGTTGTACGCGGGGAAGATTCACTCGTTGATTCCATTGTTAAAACAACAAAGACTCAGGATAAGGAATTTTTGACACACCTTTCTGAAATGCGTCTGATTAAAGATGAGTTTGAAATTTCAGAGATGAGAAAGGCAATCGCAACGACCGCTCGTGGTTTCGACGATATGTTGAAAGTGTTTCCAGAAGCAATCAAATCGCCTAAAGGTGAGCGCGTAATAGAAGGTGCTTTCTTCAGCCGAGCACGAGTTGAAGGAAATGACATTGGATACCCATCCATCATTGCTTCCGGCTCTCACGCTTGCATCCTTCACTGGATTAGAAATGATGGAAAAGTTAAAAAGGGTGATCTCATCCTGATTGACGCAGGCGCTGAAACTGACGCTTATTACACAGCCGACATCACTCGAACTGTTCCAATCAACGGAAAATTCTCGAAGGAACAGCGCCGTATTTATGAGATTGTGCTCGAAGCTGCAGATGAAGCCATAAAAGCTGTAAAGCCAGGGGCTGATTTTGGGGACTTCCACAAGGCAGCAATGCGTGTAGTCGCGTTCGGAATGGCTGAGCTTGGTGTTCTTCCACTTCCTCCCGAGGAATCTTTGAAGCCAACAAGCGGACTGCACCGTCGATGGATGCCACACAGCACCGGCCATATGCTCGGAATCGATGTGCATGATTGTGCGCAAGCAAGACGTGAAAATTACACGTTGGCTAAATTAGAGGCTGGAATGATTCTGACCGTTGAACCAGGAATATACATTCACCCGGATGATGAATTTGTTCCACCTGAATACCGCGGCATTGGTGTTCGAATTGAGGATGACATTCTTGTCACTAAGGGTGGAAATATAAATCTCAGCGCCGGTATTCCGCGCACGCCTGACGCCATTGAAAAATGGGTAAAAAAGCTAGCTCGCTAGTTTTACTCCCAGCGCTGCCGCACTTACTCCTAAGACGAGAGTGAGTGCGAGATACATCGCGGCTTTATTTCGATGTTTGTGTTGCAGTAAATGATGAGTCTCTATCGCAAAAGTCGACCATGTCGTAAAGGCACCAGCGAAACCTGTACCGATAATTAGCGGCCAGTTACCGTGAGAATTGATCATTAACCCTAGAACGAATGAGCCGACTGTATTTATAAATAGAGTTTCAAGTGGAATGAGTGAGCGATGAACTTTCTTCACCTCTTGATCAATAACATATCGAAGCGGCGCACCAATTCCAGCACCAAGCGCTACAAGCAAAGCTCTCATAGTTTTACCCATTTATTTTTCAAAGCTTCGTGTGTCACTAAAACTATGATGTACGTTCCAAGAATTGAAGCGATTGCGTAAGTTAGGGCAGAGCCATAGTTATGGGCTTCAAAATATTGATCAATCTTTAAAGCAAATGCAGAGTACGTTGTAAACCCACCACAGAATCCTGCACCAAGTGCAGGACGCCACCACCAACGTGGATTCTTGTGGTGTCTCACATACAAAAGTAGAGTCATCAGAATTGCAGAGCCGATGTAATTTACAAGCAAAGTTGCCCACGGAAAGCCGCGATCAACAATTAGAAGTGAAGTCCCCCACCGCGCCAGTGAACCAATAATTCCTCCAAGAGAAACTACTGCAACGGTTTTAGTATTTATCGTTACCGCCCACCTTCTTAACGGTGCGATTCAACATTGAAGAAACGATACTGATGATGAGTGCGGCGAAGAGTGCCGACCAAAAGCTTGAAATATCAAGAGCTGTGCTCCAACGAGCAGTGAGTTCGAGCATTGCGGCATTAATCACCCAAATAAAGAGGCCAAGGGTGAGGATGACTGCTGGCAAAGTTAATACTTTGAGCAAGGATCCAATAAATGTATTTACAAATCCAAATACCAAGGCCACCCAAAAGTAACTCCACGCTCCACCGTGGACTTTAATTCCAGGAATCACCAAAGTGGAAATCCAAACAGAAAGTGCCATTACTGCCCAGCGAATGAATAGTTTCATGGCACAAGCCTACTTGACGCTTACTTGTTGGGTTTAAAGCACGTCCTCGCGACGACGAATTTTTGAACCAAGCCAGCGGATTGGGTCATATTTTTCATCTGCAACGCGTTCCTTCATAGGAATGATGGCGTTGTCCGTGATCTTGATGTGCTCAGGGCAAACTTCGGTACAGCACTTTGTAATATTACAAAGCCCGAGACCGTGCTCTTCTTGAGCAGTCTTCTTGCGGTTACGCAACATATCAAGTGGGTGCATATCAAGCTCGGCTATACGAATGAAGAAACGTGGACCTGCAAAAGATTTCTTGTTTTCTTCATGATCGCGAATTACGTGACATGTGTTCTGGCACAAGAAGCACTCAATGCACTTGCGGAATTCTTGTGAACGTTCCACGTCAACTTGTTGCATACGTGGTTCACCGGGTTTCATACCCGCAGGCATTTCAAGTGAAGGAATCTCCATTGCCTTCTTATAATTGAAAGAAACGTCTGTGACGAGATCTTTAATCACTGGGAAAGCGCGAAGTGGAGTAATTGTGATTACTTCATCTTCAGGATAAGCAGCCACCTGTGTCATACAAGCAAGACGAGGTTTGCCATTGATTTCCATTGAACAAGAACCACATTTACCAGCTTTACAGTTCCAACGAACTGCAAGGTCGCCCATTTGTGTTGCTTGCACGCGATGGATGATGTCGAGAACAACTTCACCGTGATTGGCTTCCACTGTGACATCCTGCAAGCCACCAGTTTTGTCATCGCCGCGCCAAATACGAAGTTTCAGTGTGCGTGCCATTACTTGGAACCACCTTTCGCAATTTCTTCTGAAGTCATGTACTTCTCGAGTTCATGCACATCAAAGAGATCGAATAGCTCTTTTGGAAGTACTGGGAGAGGTTGTGCTTTGACGTTGACTTTATCGCCATCAAAACTAGAGATGTGGTTAACCTGACGCCACGTTGAATTCATGCCTGGGAAGTCATCACGAGTATGTCCGCCGCGTGATTCCTCACGAAGAAGAGCAGATTTAGCGGTGCTTTCAGCAACGAGCAACATATTGTCTAAGTCGAAAGCAAGATGGAAACCAGGGTTGAATTTGCGATCCCCACTTACAGAAATATTTCCGCTGCGCTTACGAATATCAGCAATTTCTGCGATTGCTTTCGTTAGCTCCTGTCCTGTTCGGATAATTCCGACCAAGTTATGGGTAATTTCCTGTAGTTCTTGGTGAAGCGAATAAGCATTTTCTCCGCCGGTACGAGCAAACGGAGCCTCAATTCGGGCCGACGCTTTTGAAATTGCAGCTTCACTTACGGGATTAGCACCATTGGCTTTCACATAATCTGCTGCGCCTTTACCTGCGCGGCGACCGAAGACGAGTAGGTCTGTAAGGGAGTTACCGCCAAGGCGGTTTGATCCGTGCATGCCTCCCGCAACTTCGCCAGCTGCATACAAACCTGGAACGCCAACTGCTGCGGCCGTATCAGGTTCTACTTCTACTCCACCCATTACATAGTGACACGTAGGGCCAACTTCCATTGCTTCTTTCGTGATATCCACACCAGCAAGTTCATAGAACTGATGCCACATAGATGGAAGACGCTTCTTAATAATTTCAGCAGATATGCGCTTGGAAACATCGAGGAACACACCACCATGTTCGGTACCGCGTCCAGCTTTTACTTCGCTGTTAATAGCGCGAGCAACTTCATCGCGAGGAAGAAGTTCTGGTGGACGGCGATTGTTATCTTGGTCTTCATACCAACGATCAGCTTCAGCTTCGTTGTCGGCATACTTATCTTTAAATACATCAGGAATATATTTGAACATAAATCGTTCGCCGAGTGAGTTCGTAAGGATTCCGCCTTCACCGCGAACGGATTCTGTTACAAGAATTCCTTTTACTGAAAGTGGCCAGACCATTCCCGTTGGGTGGAATTGTAAGAATTCCATATCAACCAAATTCGCGCCAGCCTTGAGAGCGAGCGCATGTCCATCGCCAGTTCCTTCCCATGAGTTGGAAGTAATTTTGAATGTCTTGCCAACTCCACCAGTTGCAATGACAACCGCCGGTGCTTCAAAAAGAACTTCAGATCCTGTTTCACGGCGGTAACCGTACGCGCCAGCAATCTTGCCATTCTCTTTTAGAATCTCAGTAATAGTGACTTCTGCAAACACTTTCATGTTCTTTTCTGCTTCACCGTGATCACGAGCATCTTGTTGTTGCAGCGCAACGATTCGCTGTTGCATGGTGCGAATAAGTTCAAGGCCTGTGCGATCGCCTACGTGGGCTAAGCGAGGGTATTCGTGTCCGCCGAAATTGCGCTGAGAAATTTTGCCTTCGCTTGTGCGATCGAAAAGAGCACCCCACATTTCGAGTTCCCAAATACGATCTGGAGCCTCTTTAGCGTGCAATTCAGCCATTCTGTAATGGTTGAGGAACTTTCCTCCGCGCATTGTGTCGCGAAAGTGAACCATCCAATTGTCATTGTCGTTTACATTTCCCATTGATGCCGCTGCTCCACCTTCAGCCATCACGGTGTGAGCTTTACCAAATAGAGATTTACATACGATTGCTACAGAGAGGCCAGCCTCGCGAGCTTCAACTGCTGCGCGCAAACCTGCTCCGCCGGCGCCAATAATGACGACGTCATACTTATGTTTTTCAAGTGTCATTTTTATTTGCTCCGATTAAAAGAAGTATTTGTTCCAGGTTGGGTGCAACGAGACCATGCGTACAAAGAAGTCAGAGAATGCAACCCAGATCAATGAGACCCAAGCGAAGTTCTGGTGCTTCTGGTTAAGACGAGAAACAATTGTCCAAGCCTTATAACGGAAAGGATGCTTCGAGAAATGACGAAGACGTCCGCCGATTGCGTGACGGCATGAGTGGCACGAAGCCGAGTAACCCCACAGGAATGTTGCGTTCAAGAGAAGAACAACAGTTCCGATACTCATGTGGCCCCATTGGCCTTGAGGATTTTTAAATGCTAAAAATGCATCAATTGTAAGAAGAGTGTTGAAAACCAGACCGATATAGAAGAAGTATCGGTGACCGTTGTTAACAATTAACGGAGCCTTTGTTTCACCGGTGTACTTGGCATGTGGTTCAGCAACTGCACAAGCAGGTGGAGACATCCAGAATGAACGGAAATACGCCTTACGGTAGTAGTAACACGTCATGCGGAAACCGAGTGGGAAAATCAAAATGATGAATGCTGGAGAAAGAACCATTCCGAAAATAAGAATATGTCCGAATGGTGTTCCGAGAAGTGATGATCCTTCAACACATGTAGTCGAAAGACACGGTGAATAGAAAGGAGAGATCAAAGGTTCTGCGTAATAGTGCGCATTTTCAAGTGCGCGCCATGTTGCATAAACAATAAAAGAGAAGAGAACCGCGACAGTAATGAGGGGTTGAATCCACCATTTATCGGTGCGCAGAGTGCGCTCGGATATCTTTGCTCGTCCTTGAGAAAATACGCCTGTAGCCATAGGGAGAAGTCTGTCGAAGGTTTACGGCAATCGCTAGATACAAGTAAGCGCAGGAGCTGTGAAGTCAGCCACCTGCGCTTGTCTAAACCTTGATACCTACGTTTTATATGGCGGAGGGCGTGGGATTTGAACCCACGAAGGTTTCCCTTGCCGGTTTTCAAGACCGGTGCACTCGGCCGCTATGCGAGCCCTCCGTGGGCAAACTTACCGGCTGAGTGGAAGTACTCAAAATTGTGAGGCGGTTATGCGGGAAGTTGGAGCAGCTGCTCGATTACCTTCGCTACGCCATCTTCGGTATGAAGATCTGCTACAAATTTTGCATGATTCTTTGTCTCGGGATGAGCGTCACCCAAAGCCCATGAGCGATGAGCCCAGCGAAGCATCGAGAAATCATTTGGATTATCGCCGAAAGTAACGGCATCTTCAGGGCCAATCCCAGCACGGGCAGCCATCTTCGCAAGAGTTTCGCCTTTGCTTACGCCAATTGCTGATATTTCCAAAATTGATTCATTTGGATTTGAATGCGTAACTGTTGCCAGCTCACCAACTTGTTCATGGGCAATGTGAAGCATCTGATCTGATGTGAGGTCGTAGTTCGAGCAACGGGCCAGCATCTTGAATGCGGGTTGAACCATCATTTCTTCAATTTTTTCAACCGGCTGCATATCGACGCCTATATCCCAACGAGGAACATACGCAATCTCGTGATGAAATTCGTTGTCGTATTCGATTGCAAAAGAGATGTTGGGAATGTGTTGTCGAAGAATCTTGACGACCTCGAGTTGCTCTTCGATTGGCATTAACCATTCCTCGAGCACGCGGTCGTTCATAAGATCGTACAAAATTGCACCGTTCGCACAGATTGCATTTCCCATGCCAAATGTTTCTCGTACTTCAGGCATCCAACGCGGCGGTCTACCGGTTACATAAAAAATTTCTATTCCTTCAGCATGCGCGTTCTGAAAAGCTTCAACTGTACGTTGTGAGACACCTGAATAATCTCGAACGACAGTCCCGTCGAGATCTGTTCCAATTAATTTTGGACGTTTGCCTGGGATTGCAGAAATACTCATGCAGGCAGCAGAGTATCTTTGCCGAGGAATGGTCGAAGTGCTTGTGGCACATTTACAGAACCATCTGGCTTTTGATGATTTTCTAGTACTGCAACAATCATTCTTGGAATTGCTACGAGAGTGCCGTTGAGTGTTGCGACAGCTTTAGTTCCTTCTTCATTCTTGTAGCGAATATTTAAACGACGTGCTTGAAATTCAGTGCAATTAGAAGTACTCGTTACTTCTCTGTAAGCATTTTGGGTGGGAACCCAAGCTTCGCAATCGAATTTTCTGATTGCAGAAGAACCAAGATCACCGGAGGCAACATCGATTACGCGGTAAGGGATTTCCATCGCGTTGAGAAAGTCTTTCTCCCATTGGAGTAAACGCGCATGTTCAGCCTCTGCATCCTCTGGTTTGCAAAAGGTAAACATTTCGACTTTATCAAACTGGTGAACGCGAATAATTCCACGTGTATCTTTTCCATATGTTCCGGCTTCTCGGCGGAAACAAGATGAATAGCCCGCATAACGCATTGGGCCATTTTCAACATCGATAATTTCGTCCATGTGATACGCGGCTAACGGAACTTCTGATGTTCCAACCAAATAAACATCATCTTCTTCTAAATGATAAACATTTTCTGCGGCTTGACCTAAGAATCCTGTGCCTTCCATGGCGGGAGGCTTCACCAACACTGGAGGAATGACGGGGATAAATCCAGATTTCACCGCTTGAGAAATCGCGTAGTTAACCATCGCGAATTCAAGTAGTGCGCCAACGCCAGTTAGGTAATAAGAGCGAGAACCAGCCACTTTTGCGCCGCGTTCAGTATCGATTGCTTTCAATATTTTCCCAAGCTCAACATGATCTTTTGGCTCAAAACCCTCTGCAGCAAAATCACGCGGTGTCCCGATGTGTTCAAGAATTTTGAAATCTGCTTCGCCGCCAACTGGGGTGTTTGGATCGATAATATTTGAAATCTGTAGCAAAATCTTTTTTGCGCTCTCTTCAAGTTCAGAACGCTTAGCATCAGCACTCTTAACTTTGCCAGCCAACTCTTTTGCATTCTCAAGAAGTTTTGTTTTCTCATCACCTTTGGCTGAGCCAACACTTTTGGACAGTGCATTTTGTTCAGCTCTCAAGGTTTCAAATTCTGCCATCGCTTCACGACGGGCGTCATCTGCAAGAATTAGTTGATCTACGAGGTCCACATTCTCGCCACGAGCCTTTTGGGAATTGCGAATAAGGTCGGGATTATCTCGAAGGGTTTTTAAATCAATCACGCGGTTAGTCTATCTTGTGCGCGGGTAAGAGCCCAAGAAACGGATGTCATCACATATTTCGCGTAATCCGTCGATTGCAGCTTTGACCGGGAGATCGTTGATGTGGCCCTCGGCGTCGATAATAAAATGATAATGGCCGAGTTGGCGCCCTGTCGGGCGAGATTGAATAAAGGTCAAATTCACTTTTTGTTTTGCAAATTCAGTAAGTATCTCGAGCAAGGCACCCGCGTGGTCAATATCAATGTATGCAACCAATGATGTGCGATCTGAACCAGTAGCCAAAGGTAAATTGCCTGGCTTCTCGACAACCACAAATCGAGTGATTGCGCCTTCGTTATCGCCAATGTTTTTGGAAATAACTTTAAGGCCGTAATTCTCAGCAGCAATGTTGGCGGCAATAGCGGCATCGTAATTTTTACTTAATAAACCTTTAGCTCCCGCCGCAGTGGATGGCGCCTCAATCATTTCTGCAGACGGATAATTTTGAGCAATAAAAGAACGTGTTTGAGCTTCAGCATGGGGATGTGTTGCAATCTTTTGGATTGGCTTTCCTTCGTTCTCGGGAAGAATCATTAGCGCGAAAGAAACGGGAAGCGTCGTTTCTGCTGAGATAACAAGTGCATCGCCAAGTGCGAGTTCATCCAGAGTTCGCGCAACAACGCCTTCAACTGAATTTTCAATCGGAACTAACGCTTTATCGACCGCTCCGGTTCTGACAGCTTCAAGTGCGGCAGTCACATTTCCATATGGAATGCACTCATCACCATCTCTTGTTATCTGACGAAGAGCCGCTTCGGTAAAAGTACCTTCTGGCCCTAGATAGGAATATTTGGTCACTCGGAAAGTTTACCCTTTCGCAAACGCGGCCACTTTGTAATAGGAAAAGAGAGGTTTGCGAAGAAATCAATGATTAGGTCCGTAACGATTTCATTCTTTTCTTTGACAACGTAGTGAGACGCTCCTGGAACGATTGCAAGGCGACCATCCTGAAGAGCCTCATAAAGTTCTACAGCGTGATGGTTGCTATGGGGCTCGTCATCTCCAGATAAAACAAGGGTTGGGCAGGTAATTGTTGCAAGTTGTTCTAGTGTCATATTTGGTTCAGTCCCCCAAATTTTGAACGCTTTCTTTACGGTTGCGATTCCAACTTCGATTGGATCGGGAGAGCGTGAACTCCAGAGCGTTTTTTCTTCTTCATCCCAAGTCACATCTGTATTTTCATCGAAAATTATTCCGCCTGAATTCCAATGATAATTTGCACCAATCAATACCATTGACTTCACAAGATCTGGTCTCTTAAGAGCTACGAGCAAAGCGATTATGCCTCCATCGCTCCACCCAACTAAATGGGCTGGGCCTTTAACGACATCTTCGAGATAGGCAATCGCCTCGTCACATTGAAAATCAAAATGGAAATGGCCGTCGCGAACTCCGGTTCGTCCATGTCCTGTCCGGTCATACCCAAAAACGTGATGAGTTTTTTCTACTGACGGCAAAATGAAGGTATCCCAATCTTCATGTGCGCTCAGCCCACCGTGCAACAAGACCAAAGCCTCACCATTATCTGCATATTCAACAGACCAGGTTTGATGCCCTCGAAGATCGATATATCCAGATTTCATACTCCTAACCTACACTTTCACTATGTCATCCATGCTCCGTTCCTTTCGAGTGCTTTCTCGAACAGACGTGGGTTTGGTGCGCGATGGGAACGAAGATTCCGCACTTCTCTCTTCTCGTCTTATTGCAGTAGCAGACGGCATGGGAGGTCACGCCGGAGGTGAGGTTGCTTCGAGAATCGCCATCACGACACTTAAAGGATTGAGTGAAATTTTGAACGACGGCAATCTCGACGAAGAATCACGTGAAGACCTGCTGATGAATATTTCATTTTCGATTGATGAGAAAATTTCGCACGAAGTTGAACTGCATCCAAAATTAGCAGGAATGGGAACAACTCTGACGGCGCTTCATCTTGGACGCAACTCCGTAGAACTTCTCCATGTTGGTGATTCTCGTTGCTACCAGTGGAAGCAAGATAAATTAATTCAATTAAGTGTTGATCACACGGTGATGCAAGAGTTGATCGATCAAGGACGTATAACTCCCGAAGAAGCGCTAAGTCATCCTCAGCGGTCTTTGCTTACTCAGGCTCTCATGGGCGATAGTGGTATTGATCCAGTTCTTATTGTTTTCTCAGCGAACATTGGTGATAAATACCTACTCTGCAGTGATGGGCTTAATGGCGTTTTATCTGATCACGAAATTTCTTCTGTGATAAAGAAATATCAAGATAAAGAGGAAGACCTTTTGGATGCACTGCTAGATGCAGTAAAAGATAAAGGTGCCCCTGACAACATCACCATGCTTTGGGTTGAAATAGTTGAAGAAGCTCCAACTGAGAAAATTGAATTAATTGGAGCTGCGCAATGAAAAAAGTTTTAGGCGACCGTTACGAAGTAGGAGAAATGATCGGCTCTGGAGGAATGGCCGATGTCTTCCGAGGCACCGACACCCGACTTAATCGGGAAGTTGCAATTAAGATTTTGCGAAGTGATTTAGCACGCGATCCTGCTTTTATCGCACGCTTTAAAAAAGAGGCACTCGCTGCTGCGGGGTTGAGCCATTCGGGAATTGTCGCCGTGTATGACTCTGGTGAAGATGGCGATAACTCCTACATTGTTATGGAGTTAATTAGCGGACGCACTCTTCGAGACTTCTTACAAAGTAATGAAGTTATTTCTATCAATCGAGCACTTGAAATTACCGCCGGAATTTTGGATGCACTTGAGTACTCGCATCGAAAGGGAATAATTCATCGAGATATCAAGCCTGGCAACGTCATGATCACTGAAAGTGGCGATGTGAAGGTTATGGATTTTGGAATTGCTCGAGCACTTTCAGATATCGGCGCAACAATGACAAGTACCTGGAATATCGTTGGAACGGCTCAATATTTATCTCCTGAGCAGGCGACGGGTGAGATTGCAGATCGACGAAGCGATATTTATTCAGTTGGTTGCGTTCTTTACGAACTTCTTGTCGGTGAGCCTCCGTTTACGGGTGACACACCCGTTTCAATCGCCTACCAACACGTTTCGGGCCAACTTGTGCAGCCTTCAGATTTTGTTGACGACCTTGATAAAGATATCGACACGATTATTTCCGTTGCACTTTCGAAGGACCCAGCACACCGATATCAGGATGCCGGTGCCATGCTTGCCGATGTTAAGCATGCAATCAAAGGTGAACCCGTAACAACCAAGATTCGACGAATTAACAAAAAGAAGAGTTCGATAATCGCATTAGTGGTAGTTCTTCTTGTGGGTGGTGTTGGTGCAACATTTCTGAAGGCTTCGTCCAAGAGTGTTTCGGTTGGTTTAGAGCTTCCCAATGTGATTGGTTTGTCGCAAGAAGAGGCTATTCGTCTATTGAATGGATTTACCGTAACTATTCAGCGGGCGCCTGATGCAAACATTCCTAAAGATCGCATTGCATCACAGCTCCCTCTACCAGCTTCAAAAGTTCAAAAAGGTAGCGCGGTAACGTTGACAATATCGGATGGTGTTGGCGACACAATTGTTCCCGTTGACCTTGTTGGTAAAACACTTGAAGAGGCACGAATTGCTTTGGCTTCAGCCGGGTTAGTTATTTCTAAAACTCAACCTCTTGATTCAAATCAAAGTCCTGGAGTAATTTTGCAATCTGATCCAGTTCCCGGAACAACAGTGCCGGCTGGTAGTGGTGTTGTCCTTCAAATTGCGAGCGGCCAAGTTGCAATTCCACAACTGTTAGGTCTTTCTGAAATTGAAGCACAGACAGTTCTAACGCAAGCTGGATTTTTATCTCATATTATTTATGCATACCAAGCCGATAAAGCACTAGATACAGTTTTAGCCCAGGCTCCTGATACTGGTGCTTCTGCAAATATTGGATCCGTGATTACTCTTACAGTTAATAAAACCGCTTAAGCTTTAATTACAACGGGAGATAGCCCTTCAGATCTCTTTCGAGCTTCAAGATCTCCACATGCTACAAGCCAGTTTCCAAGCATTTGATGTCCGTGTTCTGTCAAAACAGATTCAGGATGGAATTGGACTCCAGAAATTGGAAGAGTCTTATGTTGAATCCCCATGACAACACCTGATTCAGTCTCGCAAATAACTTCAAGCTCGTGCGGCATAGTTTCTGGCTCGATGGAAAGTGAGTGATAACGAGTAACGACGAGTGGCGATGGAAGATCGACGAGAACGCCTTTGTTGTTATGCGCTACTCGAGATGTTTTTCCATGAAGTAACTCGGGTGCTCTGGAAACAGTTCCTCCGAAAGCAACTCCGATTGCCTGATGCCCCAAGCAGACTCCAAAGAGAGGAATCTTCTGCTCGGCACAATACTTAACCATTGCAATACTGACGCCAGCTTCTTCAGGCGTTCCGGGTCCTGGTGAAATAAGGACTCCGTCATAATTTTTTGCATCTTCGGGTTTTACTTCATCGTTTCGAATCACAACACATTCAGCCCCGATTTGCCCGAGGTATTGAACGAGGTTGAAGACAAAAGAGTCGTAATTATCGATTACGAGAATCTTTGCCCGCCCGTCGGATGCTCTTCCCATACCCCTATTCTGTAGTAACCTTGGCTTATGCCTAAATCCAAAGTGCGCAAGAAGGTAAAAGAGAAGCACCATCACGAGGTGGATGTTCAAGAGCATGCTCCCGTCGTGCCCGAGGAGAGCCCACGCTGGCTAGCTCCGGTAATGGTCGCTGCATTCCTCGTTGGCCTCTTCTGGATCGTCGTTTTCTACATTTCTGGCACGCTTTATCCAATCCCTCGTATTGGGGCTTGGAATATGGTTGTGGGATTTGGCTTCATTGGAGCTGGATTTACTCTCGCAACTAAATGGCGCTAAGCGCTCTTTAACTCCCTGAACTACACCCGTGTAATTCCTCCACATGGGGATAAAACCTGTGGATAACCCCCAGAATTTTTAGTAGCGTCCCCACATCTTTTTCTCAGGAAACCCTCAGAGTAAGAGAGAATATTGATGCCACGGGAATCCACCCGAGATCCTCACATCTATAAAAAGGGCGAAAAAGGCGATACCAATGACAACAACACTTCAGGCAGCAAAGAGTTCTACAGCAACTTCAACGACCTCACGCATTCTTGTTGTTGATGACGAAAACAGTATTAGCGATCTCATTGCGACAAGTCTTCGATTTGTTGGATTCGACGTTCGCACCGCAGCTTCTGGTGCAGAAGCTCTTCGCGTCGCTGAAGAGTTTAAACCACATGCTTTGATTCTTGATGTGATGTTGCCTGACACAAATGGTTTTGATGTTTGTCGTCAACTTCGTATTGATGGTCATAGCGTTGGTGTTCTTTTCTTAACGGCAAAAGATACAGTCGAAGATAAAATCCAGGGCCTGACAATCGGTGGAGATGACTACGTCACAAAGCCTTTTAGTTTAGAAGAATTGGTTGCGCGACTCCGCGCGTTATTGCGCCGCATTGGTGCAGTTGAAGTTGATGTCGATGAAGAGAAAATTCGTTTTGCTGATCTCGAGCTCGATGAAGCTACACACGAAGTTCGCCGCGCAGGACACATGATTGATCTCTCCCCTACCGAATTCTTGCTCCTTCGCTATTTAATGATTAATGCTGACAGAGTTGTAAGCAAGTCACAGATTCTTGATCACGTATGGCAATACGATTTCCGTGGCGATGCAGGAATTGTAGAAACCTATGTTTCTTATCTTCGCAAGAAGATTGATATATACGAGCCGGCGCTAATTCACACAGTTCGTGGCGTTGGGTATCGCATGAGAATGCCTGCAAAGAAGTAAAATCATTTTGTGAAGCCAATAACTTTTAAAGCGTGGAGCTTACGTAATAGGTTGCTTCTCGCTACGGTACTTGTAGCTGCAATCGGGGTTGGTGCTTCAGACTTTGCTGCGGAAAGAGCTTTGCATTCATATTTATTAAAGCAAGTTGATTCGCAATTAAGTGATATTGCAAATGGTTCACTTGCTCGTTTGGACCGCGCTGGTATTGAAGCAGCAACACCCCAAAGCGATGAAGGACAAACATTTCGACCTGTAAGACCTTTAACGAATGTCCCAACATCCACAATGGTGACGCTTCTTGACCTCGATGGAAACACTGTTGCAGCGCTCGGCGGCGAGATGATGAGCATGATGGGTAGTGATGGCACCACTTTCACGCACTTAACGGCATCACAAGTGAAAGCAACGAATGGCATTCCCTTCACGGTGATTGGTCTGCGCGACCGTCCTGATTTTCGTGCCATCGCAAAAATGTTGCCTTCTGGTCTTGGAAGCGTGGTTATTTCCACCTCTTTAGATGGAGTTGAAACTACACAGCGCCAACTTCAAGGTTTCTTTATTCTCGTAACAATGATCGTACTTCTATTAATTGCCGTGGTTGCTCGCTGGATAATTAGAATCTCTTTAAAACCACTTCGAGAAGTTGAGCATACCGCTGCAGCAATAGCAGATGGAGATTACTCTGCACGTCTTCCAGAAGTCGATGAAAGTACTGAAGTTGGAAGGTTGTCGGCTTCACTCAATACGATGTTAGGAAAGATCGAAGATTCCTTTGCGCTTCGTATTGCATCTGAATCTCGCCTTCGTCGTTTTGTCGCGGATGCTTCACATGAGCTTCGTACTCCATTAACTGCAATTCGCGGTTTCGCAGAGTTGCATCGCCAAGGGGCGGTCACTGGTGAAGAAAAAACAAGAGAACTTGTAGGACGAATCGAAAAAGAATCCATTCGCATGAGTACTTTAGTCGAAGATTTATTATTGCTCGCTCGGATGGATCAAGCACCGCAATTTAATCAAGAGGCTGTTGATTTAGATAAATTGGTGAACGACTGCGTGGCCTCTGCTCGTGCTGCGGGCCCTCACCACTCAATCACAATTGATTTGGGCGATGAGGAAGAGAATTACATCCTTGGCGATGAAAGCCGTATTCATCAAGCTCTCCAGAATCTGCTTGCAAACGCCAGAACACACACTCCGGCTGGAACCTCAATATTTGTTTCAGTAAGTGGAACAGCGGAAGAAAAGATTATTTCTGTTCGCGACAATGGCCCAGGTATGTCGCCGGAAGTTCAAGAGAAGATTTTTGAGCGCTTCTACCGCGCAGATCCATCGCGCGTTCGAAGTGGTGGCGAAGGCTCAGGGCTTGGACTTTCTATTGTTGATGCCATCATGAAAGCCCATGGTGGAACTGTTACTTTGAATTCAGAAGTTGGTGAAGGCTCTACATTCACGCTTCATTTTCCGATAAGAAACGACTAATACGACTCGGGGTTTGCTTCCATGAGACGTAGGGTTGCAATTCGCTCTTGAATCGGTGGGTGGGTGCTAAATAATTTAGAGACCGAGTTGCCATCTAACGGTGACTCAATCCAAATATGTGCGACAGCCGTTGAGCGTTGTTGAACGACGGTTGAATCTGCAGCTAGAACTTCAAGTGCGCGGCGGAGTCCAGTCGGGTTGCGAGTAAAAGCCACTGCAGTTGCGTCAGCCAAAGCTTCTCTGCGACGAGAGATCGCCGAACGCAAAAGGATTGCTGCAAGGGGTGCCAGAATTAAAATAACAAGTGAGAAAATTAAAGCTAGTGGGTTTTGGTTGCTTTCACGGTCATCTCTTCGGCCTCCTCCAAACCACATCATTCGAGTAAGAAAATCACTCAGAATTGCAATTGCGCCCGCTGTGGTTGCGGCAACTGCAGAAACCAAAGTATCGCGATTGGCGACATGGCTCAGTTCGTGAGCAATAACTCCCTGAAGTTCTTCTCGATCCATCACATCCAGAATTCCGGTCGTGAAAGCAATCAGTGCTTTATCTGGATTTCTTCCTGTAGCAAATGCGTTAGGCGCAGAATCTTCGACAATAGCTACCTTTGGCATTTTCAATCCACTCGCAATGGCGACTTCTTGAATTATGTTAAAGAGTTTTGGATTGTCAGATTCTTGAATTTCTTTTGCGCCGGTCATGGTGAGAACGATTGTGTCTGATGCCCAGTAGGAACCCCACACAGAAATAAGTGCAATGCCAACTGCAAAAGGAACAACCCCTACGCCTGTTTTCCCGAAATATGTCAGGGCTGCGTAAACAACAACTCCTACCAATAAACCCATGCCAAAGAGCAATTCGACAGTTTTGCGGCGGTTTGCTGCTTGAAGTTTGCGAAAATTCATACTAGAACTTTACGTTTGGAGCCTTGCGATCTGAAGGATCATCCACTTCGTAAAATGCTCGTGAACTCACTTTTGCTAAGTTAGCAAATAGATTTGATGGAAATGTTTTTACAGCGCTGTTGAGCGAGCGCACATTGTCATTGTAAAACTGGCGAGCAAAAGAAACTTTATTTTCTGTTGTCGAAAGTTCATCTTGCAATGATAAGAAGTTTGCAGAAGCTTTGAGATCTGGGTACGCCTCAGCTACAGCTAGGAGACCACGAAGAGCTTGAGTCATCGCGCCATCTGCTGCGGCTACATCTGCAACCGAAGTCGCACTTGTAGATTTAGCACGAGCAGCAACAACTGCATCGAATGTGCTTTTTTCGTGTGCGGCATATCCCTTAACAGTTTCAACCAAATTAGGAATTAAATCGCTACGACGTTTGAGTTGGACTTCGATTTGTGCGAAAGCTTCATCAACGGAAACATTCAAGCGAATTAAGCGGTTGTAGCCAGCTACACCGACAAGAAGAAGTAATGCGATTACTGCAACAATGATTAAAGTTGTACTCATGCCCTCTACTTTAACCCCTATTCCACGATAGATTTATGAAAGTTCATCCAAGATTTTGACGCGGTAGGACCGCGTTGACCTTGGTATCTAGAACCATAAAGCGCTGAGCCGTAAGGATGCTCAGCAGGAGATGAGAGTTTGATGAGACAAAGTTGTCCTATTTTCATGCCTGGAAAAAGTTTGACGGGAAGATTTGCCACGTTCGAAAGTTCAAGCGTTATGTGGCCGCTAAAACCAGGATCAATAAATCCGGCAGTTGAGTGAGTAAGTAGACCGAGGCGTCCGAGTGAAGATTTTCCTTCGAGGCGTCCAGCTATATCGTCTGGCAGAGTGATTACTTCATAGGTGCTCGCAAGAACGAATTCGCCTGGGTGAAGAATGAAGAACTCATCAGATCCAACAGCAATCTCTCGCGTTAACTCTGACTGCTCTATTGATGGGTCGATTGATTCGTACTTGTGGTTCTCAAAGACGCGGAAGAAGCGATCGAGTCGAACATCCACAGAGGAGGGCTGGACCATCTTCTCTTCGAATGGCTCAACTTTGACTCGGCCCAAGGCGAGTTCTGCACGGATATCGCGGTCACTTAGAAGCATGGGCAGACCCTATCTGAGCGGGGGATGTTGATTAAGTTACCCACGAGTAGCATTATTACGCCATGAGCCATTACACAGCCAACCTCCGAGATATCGAATTCTGTCTTTTTGACCTACTTGAGCGTGAAAGCACAATGGGACGATCAATCTATAAAGATATGGACCGCCCTACTGCAATGGGAATGCTCGAAGAAATCAAACGATTGGCAGAGAACGATTTAGCTGCATCATTCGTCGACGGCGATCGAATCGGAACAACTTTCGACAAAAGCACGGGTTCGGTAACACTTCCTGAGAGTTTCAAAAAATCCTATCGCGCATACATCGACAACGAATGGTGGCGTTTAGATGCGCCGGTAGAAATTGGTGGCATGGCCACACCTCCGTCAATCCGCTGGGCAATTGCAGAAATGATTTTGGGTTCAAATCCTGCAATACATATTTATGCATCTGGATCTTCTTTTGCAAACGTTGCTTATTACTTAGGTACCGAAGAACAGAAAAAGATTGCCAAATTTATGGTGGACAAGGATTGGGGCGCCACCATGCAATTGACAGAACCTGATGCAGGTTCAGATGTTGGAGCTGGTCGATCTAAAGCTGTACAACAAGCAGATGGCACTTGGCACATCACAGGAACAAAAAGATTTATTACGTCTGGTGACAGTGACTTGAATGAAAACATCATTCACTATGTTCTCGCACGCCCAGAAGGTGCAGGGCCAGGAACAAAAGGACTCTCGCTCTTCTTAGTTCCAAAATTTATGTTTGATTTTGAAACCGGCGCGCTCGGAAAACGTAACGGTGTTTATGTAACAAACGTTGAGCACAAGATGGGGCTAAATGTTTCTTCCACGTGTGAAATGAATCTTGGCGAGAAAGAACCTGCTGTCGGATATCTCTTAGGTGATGTCCATGACGGAATTGCTCAGATGTTTAAAGTAATTGAATTTGCTCGCATGATGGTGGGAACGAAAGCAATATCAACACTTTCTGCGGGTTACCAACAAGCACTTGCGTATGCGAAGACTCGCGTGCAAGGCGGAGATATGAAAGTAATGAACGATAAGAATTCTCCACGTGTAACCATTATTAAGCACCCCGACGTACGTAGATCTCTCATGGTCCAAAAGGCCTATTCGGAAGGTATGCGGGCTCTTATTTTGTATACGGCTTCCATTCAAGATGAGATTTCAATTGCTCGGGCAGAAGGTGGATCGAAACTTGAAGATCTTGAAAAGCTCAACGATTTATTACTGCCTATTGTTAAAGGTTACGGCTCAGAAAAATCATGGGTTCTGCTAGGAACTGAATCGCTTCAAACGTTTGGTGGTTCTGGATTTACACAAGACTGGCCATTAGAACAATATGTGCGTGATGCAAAAATCGATACTTTGTATGAAGGAACTACCGCTATCCAGGGTCTGGATTTCTTCTTCCGCAAGATAGTAAAAGATGGTGGGCGCGCAATTGGTCTTCTTGGAAAAGATATTGGTGCTTTCGCAGCATCTGGAGGAGTCCATGCATCCGAAAAAGAGAAGCTTGGGAAAGCGCTCGCTGATGTTAACGAGATGATGGGAACTCTCGTTGGATTTGCAATGGCGTCACAAGAATCCGGCGCTGAGTCAGAAATTTATAAAGTTGGATTGAATACATCCAGACTTCTGATGGCTACAGGTGAGGTGATTATTGGTTGGTTACTTCTTCGCCAAGCAGATATTGCGGCCGAGCGGTTGCCAAATGCAACTGGTAAAGATCTAGATTTCTACACCGGGAAGATTGCTGCTGCTCAACACTTTATTCGCACCGTTCTACCGCATATCACTGCCGATAAGAAAATATTGGAGAGCGAAGATGGAGCGCTAATGGGTCTATCGGAGTCTGCTTTCTAATTCTTTCGCTACTCTTGCGGAATGCAAAAATCTCACCGTGGTGAAATACTTTTAATTCTTGCTGCGGTTTTCTTCGCATTCAATGGCGTCGTTGCCAAGTGGGTTCTTCTCACTGGAATTAGTTCGATGCGGCTTACTGAGGTGCGAACACTTGGTGTTGCTATATTGCTCTTGACCTATCTTCTTATTCGCAAGCCTCAAGATATTAGAGTTGAACGTAACCTTGTAAAACGCTTAGTTATCTTTGGCATTGTCGGAGTCGCAGCTGTACAGGGCTTCTACTTCTTTTCAATCTCAAAATTGCCTGTTTCGATTGCCTTAATTATCGAATTTACCGCTCCTATTTGGATCACTCTTTATATTCGTTTTGTGAAAAAGGAGACTGTTGCTCGCTCCATGTGGCTTGGACTTCTCTTTGGTTTTGGCGGATTAATTCTCGTCGGACAAGTCTGGAAGGGGTTAACGTTTAACGGCATTGGGTTAATTTCTTCTATCCTTGATGCGTTGGCGCTGGCTTTCTATTTCTATCAAGCTTCCAAATTGCGCAGATATGTCAGCGGTGAAACGCTTGTGCTTTATGGCATGGGAGTGACTGCAATATTTTTTGCGATTATCCAACCATGGTGGAGTTATCCGTTTCATATATTTTCTGATTCAGTTCCATTGACCGGGCGTTTTGCTGGCCACACAATTCCTGGCTGGCTGCTGATCGCCTGGGTTGTTGTGATGGGAACCCTTGTTCCGTATCTCTTGGTGACTTCTGCGATTAAAAACATTAATGCCAGTACAGCCTCCATTATTGGGATGCTTGAGCCAATTTTCGCGGGAGGATTTGCGTGGATACTGCTGAAGGAGACATTCAATCTCGTTCAACTCATCGGTGGAGCTGTTGTACTTGTGGGTATCTATTTAGCGGATAAAGCGGCTTCAAAGTAATACTAGAATTTAGTTATGGAGAATTTCGCAGACCTTCTTAAATCAAATGAAGATTATGTCTCTACATTTACTAAGGAAGACCTCACGGGCTTTGCTAAAAAGGGTTTAGCGATTGTCACATGCATGGATTCTCGAATTGATCCACTGAGAATTGTAGGAATGCACGCAGGTGATGCGAAGATCCTTCGTAATGCTGGTGCGCGTGTAACTGAAGACGTGCTTCGTACTTTGGTACTTGCTACTCATTTGCTTGGCGTCAAGAGAGTTCTTGTAATGCCTCACACTGATTGCCGCATGGCCTCAGCAGAAGAGTCAGAAATTCATCAACAAATAAAAGAAGCTAGCGGTGTTGATACTCGAGGTATTGAAATTCGCACAGTGAGAGATCAGAACAAAGCTCTCTTTCAAGATATTCAACGTATTGAGTCATACCCTTTATTGCCTCAAGGTATCCAAGTAATGGGCGCAATTTACGACGTTAAGACTGGCCGCATTAACCCCATCAACTAATTATCTTTAATAAAGCTTTCCGTTGGTGATTGGAAGGCTGGTGCAATATCTGCGAACCGCGCAAAGTGAAGTTGGGCAGCAACGGTAATTGTGCGAGTTGGACCATTACGGTGCTTTGCAACAATCAAATCAGCTTCTCCTGAGCGTGCCGAACCTTCATACAGATCATCTCGGTGAAGCAAAATAACCATATCTGCATCTTGTTCAATAGAACCCGATTCGCGAAGATCTGAAAGCATTGGTTTCTTATCAGCACGTTGTTCAGGTGAACGGTTGAGCTGTGAGATTGCAATTACAGGGACCCCAAGTTCTTTAGCAAGCAATTTCAGGTTACGAGAGAACTCAGAAACTTCTTGTTGACGACTCTCGACGCGCTTTCCAGAAGACATCAACTGGAGGTAATCGATAACAATTAATTTGAGGTTATGGCGTTGCTTAAGACGGCGAGCTTTTGCTCGGATTTCCATCAGTGAAAGATTTGGTGAATCATCGATAAAGAGTGGTGCATCTGAAATTTCACCCATACGTTTTGCAAGGCGGCCCCACTCATCATCAGAGAGAGATCCTGAGCGAATATTGTTAAGTCCGACGCGCGCTTCCGCTGAAAGCATACGCATTGTGATTTCTGAACGAGACATTTCAAGTGAAAAGATAACTGCAGCATCGCCATTGTGAATTGCTGCGTGGCGAGCAATATCTAGTCCAAGTGTTGATTTACCAACAGCAGGACGGGCAGCAAGAACAATCATATTTCCTGCGTGGAATCCATTAGTGAGCGCGTCAAGATCTTTAAATCCAGATTTAACACCTTCATCTTTAATACCGGTTGCAATAGCTTCGATTTCATCGAGTGCATCAGGAAGAAGTTCTGAGAGTTGAATGTAATCTTCAGAAGCACGGCGTTCGGTTACTTCATAAACTTCTGCTTGTGCTTGATCTACAACATCATCAACATCGCCTTCTGCTGAATACCCAAGTTGAACAATCTTGGTTCCAGCTTCAACCAGTCGACGCATGATTGCGCAATCGCGAACAATCTTTGCGTAATAGCCAGCATTTGCAGCAGTTGGTACTGAAGAAATCAGAGTGTGTAGATATGGTGCACCACCGGCGCGAGCAATGTCTCCACGTTTTGTAAGTTCGGCAACAACTGTTACTGGATCTGCTGGATCACCTTTGCCGTACAAATCTAGAATTGCATCGTAAATTAATTCGTGAGCTGGGCGATAAAAATCTCGCTCTTTAATAATCTCTACAACATCTGCGATTGCATCTTTGGAGAGAAGCATTCCGCCAAGCACGGATTGTTCGGCAACAAGATCTTGTGGTGGAGTACGTTCAAACTCGACGGGTGCAGCGTTGTATTGGGATCCACTGCCGCGTGCGGGAAGTTCTGAAACGCTCATGGTCGTATTCTGGTTGCGAGCACTGACATTCCCTATTACTGAACCCCGTTCATGTGTATGTGCCTGTGGGGAAGCTGTGTAGAGCAGTGGAAAAATTGTGGGTAACCCGTGGATAACTCACTCAGGTTGGTGGATTACGCGCTCGTTTGAGCATAGATGCCTGTGTATAAAGGTTTTTTCGTTCATCTCAATATTTGGAAAAATCTGGAAAGATCTGGATGCAAATGAAAAATGGCCCACTGGAAAACCAGCGGGCCATAAATTTCTAAGAATTTAAGCGGCAACAACCTCGATAGCGATAGTTGCTGAAACTTGGCTTGTAAGTGCAACCTTGACGGAGTACTTACCGAGCTTCTTGATGTGTCCAACCTTGAGCTTATGACGATCGATATCAACGCCAGTTGCGCCCTTGATAGCAAGAACAATCTGCTTATCAGTGACAGAACCGAACAACGAACCTGTTGAGCCAACCTTTGCCTTAACAGCAATAGGTGCCTTTTCAAGTGAGTTCTTGATTTCAACCGCATGCTCGCGGTCACGGATTTCACGGGCAGTGCGAGCGCGACGAATTGCTTCGATCTGCTTCTCTCCGCCTAGTGACCAAAGGATTGCGTGGCTACGTGGCAATAGGAAATTGCGTGCGTATCCGTCCTTAACTGTTACAACATCGCCTGCCTGGCCTAGGCCAGTGACTTCACGAGTCAAAATGAGCTTCATAATTATTCAGCCCCCTTTAGCGCGCTGTTGAGGTGTAAGGCAGAAGTGCCATTTCGCGGCTGTTCTTTACAGCTGCGGCAATCTGACGTTGGTGTTGTGTGCAAGCTCCTGTAACTCGGCGAGCGCGGATTTTGCCGCGATCCGAGATGAACTTGCGAAGAGTTGCGATGTCTTTGTAGTCGATATAAGTGACCTTTTCACGACAGAAAGAACATGGCTTCTTCTTGAACTTCTTGAGCGCTGCAGCTGAAAGTTTTGGTGCAACTTTCTTTGGCTTCAGCGTCTTATTACTTCTTGCGCCCACTGTGGTGCTCCTTTTGGGATGCCTCGGATAGAACCCGAGAATGGTTGGTTAATTAATTGTGTTTTTAAAACGGAGGTTGATCGTCTGATCCTGTTGTTGCCCAACCGCCACCTACTGGTGCAGCTGACCAAGGATCATCTGATGAATCTGACGCTGATGATGCAACGGGAGTTGAGAATCCGCCAGTTGATCCACCTTGACGTGTTGTCTTGGTGACCTTTGCAGTGGCGTTGCGAAGAGATGGACCTACTTCATCAACTTCCACTTCAAATACTGTGCGCTTCTCGCCTTCCTTTGTTTCATATGAGCGTTGCTTAAGACGACCAGAAACAAGAACACGCATTCCGCGAGTTAGTGACTCTGCAACGTTTTCAGCTGCTTGACGCCAAATCTGGCACTGTAGAAATAGGCTGTCGCCATCTTTCCACTCGTTTGTTGCCTTATCGAGATAACGTGGTGTTGAAGCCACGGTGAACTTTGCGACTGCAGCACCGCTAGGTGTGAATCGAAGTTCTGGATCATTAACAAGATTGCCAATAATCGTGATGTTTGTATCTCCGGCTGCCATATCTTTTCCTTTTCTCTCTACTTATCTTTTCGGCTACTTTTTAGGAATTATTCTGGACGTACAACTTTTGTGCGTAGAACAGATTCATTCAAATTAAGTTGACGATCCAACTCTTTGATTGCTTCTGGACCACAGTGCAGATCTGCAACAGCGTAAATGCCTTCTGCCTTCTTATTAATTTCGAAGGTCATGCGACGCTTACCCCAAATGTCGAGCTTGTCGACGCGACCACCAGAATCTTTGATGATCTTGAGATAGGTCTCAAGGCTTGGCTGAACTGTACGTTCTTCTAACTCAGGGTCGAGGATGACCATGATTTCATAATGACGCATGTGTTAACCCCACCTCCTCTGGACTAAAGCGGCCACGGCATTTCCGCGGCAGGAGGGTTATGCGACCTGCCGTCGTTTCTGCTTCATTGGAAGCAGTCCGTTTCGGAAGGGAGGGTAAGCCTATCCATCTATGGAAGAAGAGAGAAATTCGACCATCTGTGGAGCCTTTGAGCGTGTGGAAAGAGCGATAACGAAGTAAATCGTGGCCGCAATTCTGATGAGACTGATAATCGCGTAAGCCTTTGGCTCAAGCCCAAAATGCGAACCAGAGAATTTGGCCAAGTACTCCCAGACCGCCACGTGATACAAAACTTCAGAGCCTTGCCAAATCCAAAATACTTTTCGATCTTGGATTCCTCGCATCGCCAAAATTGCAAGCGGTGTCAGCCATAAAACATATTGGGGCGAATAAACCTTGCTCGCAATTGTAAAAATAGCAACGATTGTAAATGCTGAAGTTGCAAGAGTTGGGGTGCGAGCTAGTCCAAAGAAATAGACTGCAAATGCTGCGATACCAACGAGAAAAGTTAAAAGTGAAATCGAGTTGAGATTTCCATTCGGGTGGAAAAATCCGAGAAGTTGGAGTGCGTACCAGAGTGAGCCAAAATCCGATCCGCGCTCGCCATTTAATTTAAAGAATCTCCACCACCCGGCATGGTTAAGCAACATGAATGGCAGGTTGATCAACAAACCCGTGCCAAGAGAAATAACAGAGAATTTGATAGCTCGTTGAATTTGATTACGCCGAATAAAAATCAAGACTATTGGAACCAACAAGACTATTGGGAAAATCTTTGTTGCAATACTAATTCCTAAAACAATTGCGCTATTTGTGTAATTCTTTTTTTCAAACCAATATATTGAAGCAACTGTAGCAATCACAGCCCACATATCCCAATTAATATATAAAGATAAAATCACGGCAGGAGAGATTGGGAGTAAGTACCAAAAATCTGGTTTAAGTCGCGCCATAATTAATGAAGTTCCAATGAGGAGGAATCCGAGTAAGAGTGCGTTGATCAGGAAGTAATACCTATAAGTATTTTTCCCGTCAGGTGTCACTAATGAAGTGGCCCACATAACTACACCAGTTAGTGGTGGGTACTCGACAGCATTAACGCTTGAAGAATAAGGCCAGGTGTGATGAATTAAATCGCGCCCGCCAAAAAGTGCAGGTAGGTCGGAATAACAAGCATGGACGTATACATCGGGAGAAGCCCAATTGGTCTTGTAGCAATGATCAAATTTTGCAAACGACAGAAGAGAGGCTGCGAGCGCTAACAAAATGATTGATTTTGTCGCGAACTTAAGTTTCATTTAATTCTTTTTAGTTGGCTTAGGGCTGGCAGTTTTCTTTAAACCAGAAGTTGGTTTAACGGCAAGTGATGGATCAAGTGTTGGCACAGCCGTTGTGAAATCAGTCGGTTCAGTTCCACCAATATTTGCAGGCGCAGGGAAAGCAATGATTGGCGCTCCCTTGAGAGTAACTTTTGTATAGGAATTCCAGATTTGAGCTGGGTAGGAACCTCCCGTTACAGCACCCAAACCGCCAATCCCATTCAATGTCTGCGTGCCGTCATTTCTAAATAAAGCTACAGATGTTGCAAGCTGAGGCGTGTATCCGTTGAACCATGCAGAAGCGTTATCTGTTGTAGTTCCAGTCTTTCCTGCAGCTGGTCGGTTTAGCCCATTAACAGCAGCCCCACCTGTTCCATACTTAACAACTCCTTGAAGTGCAGACGTTAAGTCTGCCATTACATCTGCGCTAAATACTTGTTGTGCTTGGATGCGAGACTCAAAAAGAACTCCTTGATTCGCACCTAGAACTTCTTTAACCATAAATGGTTTTGCGTAGATGCCTTGAGCAGCAAATGTTGCGTAAGCACTTGCTACGTCGATGACGTGTGGACTTGCAACACCAAGTGAAACCGATGGCGTCGCCCACATTTGCACAGATTCTGGAATTCCTGCTTTTCGCGCAACGTCTACAACATTCTGTAGACCAGCTTTCATTCCGAGTGGAACGAAGACTGTATTTACTGAGTGAGCAGTTGCGTCCAGCAAATTAATTTTTCCAAATTGCTCGTTGCTGTAGTTATAGACAGAATAAATAGTATTTGCATTCGGATCGTCATAAACAGCGGGCGATGAACCTAGCCACGTTGATTGAAGTGAAATCCCGTTTTGCAGAGCTGCAATCAGGGCGAATGGCTTAAATGATGAGCCAGCTTGGGTTGTGGATTGGGTTGCATTGTTTAGTTGTGATTGCAAATAATCGCGGCCACCATACATTGCAACAATTTCACCGGTACCTGGGCGAATAGAAACAAGTGCTACTCGAAGATCTGCAGGAGCTTTAGTTGGGATTCTCTTTAACACAGCATCTTGTGCTGCCATTTGTGCGCGAGGTTCCAGTGTTGTTTTTACAACAAGCCCGCCAACCTGAAGTTGTGAGTCTGTAAATCCAAGTTTTAACAATTCGGCCGATACATACGCCATCAAATAACCTTTAGGTCCAGCCAGCGCACCCGATGTCACCTTTGGAGCAATGGTTGGAAATTTCATTGCTTTTGCTTTTGCAGCGTCAAGCCAACCTTCTTTAACCATTCCATCAATTACATATTGCCATCTTGCTTTGAGGCGATTTAGCCCATCTGTATATGAAGGTCCGTAATAGTTAGGTGACCGTAGAATCGAAGCAAGCATTGCATCTTGGGCAACGCTTAGCTGATTGACGTTTCTTCCAAAGTACGTTTGTGCTGCAGTTTGAACGCCATATGAACCACGGCCAAACCAAATTGTGTTGAGATAATTTTCTAAAATCTGATCTTTTGATTGTTGTTCTTCTAATTTAATCGCGATAACTATTTCTTTTATCTTGCGCTGAATACTTCGCTCTGGAGTTAAGAATGCAGTTTTTGCATACTGCTGTGTGATTGTGGATCCTCCACCACCATTTCCTAAACTTTTTATATTGTCCCAAATAGCGCGGGCAAGTCCTTGAGGACTAAACGCATGCTCTGAATAGAAATTGCGATCTTCAGCAGCTAAAACTGCGTGACGAAGATTAAGAGGAATTTTTGCCAGCGGGACAATCGTTCGGTTTTCAGAACCTATTCGACCCAATTCGGTTCCATCTGCATATTGAATAATGGTGGATTGTGAATTAACAAAAGCTTTTGGATCAGGAATTCCAACTGTGAAATAAGCGTATGTAAAAACAAAAGAGGCGGCAACAAAAAGTAATCCGAAAATGAATATGGATCCGCGGATTCCGTATTTCAGGATGTTGTCTCGGTGATGTCGGAGAAAACCGAGAATTGAGTCTTTAAGCGCCACGGTTTAAGGCTACCGGCTTGAGGCTAACGCTGGATGAAATCATCATCTTCAAGCGTGCGGACTCGGCGAGGGGGTTTACGGAATCGACCGTCGCCCAATCTAAAACTCTGGATGAGGTGGTGCCAATGGCAACCCATGCAGACTTCGACAACATAGACGCGGAATTCTCCATATTCGCTCTGCATTTCGTTGAGTTCAATGGTGGACTTGATGCGACCTGAGTATTGGCCGAGTTGATCTCCGAAGGCGTAGTGCAAAACCACCATCTTTGTTTTTCTGCAGATTGGACATGGGCGGTCTACTTTCTCGCCATGATATTTAGCAGCAAGCTTTAGATATGGGTCGGCGTCACAAACATCGTTTCCGGGTGTTGTGCCCTTGAAGTATCCGACCAGAGTGGCGCGACGTTTCAATGAATAGTCAATTGAATCCCGCTTCGACCACATGGGATTAAGAATAAACCTATTTCAATTACTAGGCTAACGTCATGGATTTCGCAAGAAGTGGATTATCGAAACTGCTTGCAGTTCGTTGGATTGGCCAACTAAATGATGGGGTCTTTCAATCCGCGCTCGCATCCTTTGTGCTCTTCTCCCCAGAACGCCAAACAAATCCTGTTGCGGCCGCTCTCGCTTTTTCAGTCGTGTTGCTCCCTTATTCAATTGTGGGTCCATATGTTGGCACTCTCCTTGATCGTTTTTCACGGCAAAGAATTATTCAATTCTCAAATTACTTTCGTGCCGCCAATTTGATCATCATTGCGCTACTGGTTTCGAGAAGTAGCACCGGCGCTCTCCTCACTCTTGTTGTGTTAATTGCTTTTGGAATTAATCGTTTGATTCTTGCGGGTCTATCTGCTGGCCTTCCATTGGTTGTCCTTAAAGAGAAACTTGTAATCGCAAATGCTCTTTCGGTAACTGGTGGGACCGTCGGAGTAGTCCTCGGTGGGGGAATAGGAATTGGATTAAAGAAAATTCTTGACTCTCGAATTTCAAGTGACCACTCCGCGGGATTTATCGTTCTTACTGCCGGTCTCGGATACATGTTGAGCGGTTTGCTTGCAAGGCGACTGCGCAGATTCGAGATCGGACCGAGGGAGCTTGAAAGCACTGTTCAAGAAGCTGGTTGGAAAGAGATGATTGAAGGATTTAACATTCTTAAATCTCATAAAGATTCGCTTAGAGGAATTGCTGCAACTGCAATTCAACGAGGTGGATTAACATCACTAACAATGATGGTCTTGTTGTTGGAAAGAAACACGTATCACGATTCACACAACCCTGATGCTGGCCTCTCTGGATTCGCTGCCATGTTAACGATTGCTGGTTGTGGAATTGCGTTAGGTGCCTTTATTAGTCCGGCGCTAGTTCGTAAATTTGGGCGACATTTGTGGATTCGAATTGCAATGGTGATCGCAACACCGACTTTACTTTTATATGTTCTTTGGCCGAACGTTTACACACTCGGTATAACGGCATTTTTTCTCGCATGTACTGGTCAGGCCGTGAAAGTTACTAATGATGCTTTGGTGCAGACCAATATTGCGGATGAATTTAGAGGAAGAGTTTTTGCTTTTTATGACATGGCCGTGAATGCGGCAATTGTGATTGGTGCTTGTGTAGCTGCGGCTACTCTCCCAAATTCCGGAAAATCACTCGTTTTACCGTTGTTGATTATTGGAACTTTTGGCGCCACTTCCTGGTTGTTGCTCGGAAAAACTACTTTTGCGGCCCATTCTGACTCCACCAATTAAGTAATTCAACGCGCGCTTGATCTTCGCCGAGCGGTCCGCGCTCAAGTCGAAGTTCCAGCATGTAGGTGTAGGCCTTGCCCACTAGTGGAGAGGCTGGAATATTCAATATCTTCATAATTTCATTACCATCAACATCTGGTCGAATGGAATTGAGTTCTTCTTCCTCTCGAAGCCGTGAAATGCGCTCTTCTAGGGAGTCATAAGTTGCGGCAAGCGCTGCGGCTTTACGGTGGTTGCGCGTAGTGCAGTCAGCTCGTGTCAGTACATGTAAATGATCAAGCAAATCTTCCGCGTCTCTTACATATCTTCGAACAGCCGAGTCGGTCCATTCGCCTCCTGCATAACCATGAAAACGTAGATGCAGAAAAACCAACTTTGATACATCTCCGATTGTTTGATTATCGAATCGAAGTGCACGAAGTCTTTCTTTGGCCATCCGCGAACCAACAACTTCGTGGTGGTGAAAAGAAACTCCTCCACCGGGAATTAATTCACGAGTTTTGGGTTTACCAATATCGTGCAAAAGGGCGGCAAGCCTAATGACAAGATTTGGCCCGCCTAGGCGATGTTCAAGTGCAATAGCTTGTTCAAGAACTGTAAGTGTGTGTTCATACACATCTTTATGATGGTGGTGTTCATCTACTTCTAGTTTTAGCTTTGGTAATTCAGGCAGGACATAATTCGCTAAACCTGTTTCAACCATTAACGTCAAACCAAGGCGGGGATTTGGTGACATTAATAATTTGATAAGTTCATCATGAACTCGTTCTGCTGAAACAATTGTAATTCGATCGGCCATGCGCTTCATTGAATCGATAACTGTTGGATCGACATCAAATTCCAATTGAGATGCAAATCGCGCCGCTCTCATCATTCGCAGTGGGTCATCTCCGAATAAAACATCGGGATCTCCTGGAGCGCGCAATACTCTTTTTGCTAAATCTCCAACTCCATCGAAAAGATCTATGAATTCTGGTGGTGTTGTTGTTAATTCAAGAGCAAGACAATTTATTGTGAAGTCTCTTCGGGAGAGATCGCCTTGTATTGAATCTCCAAAATTTACTTCGGGCTTGCGAGATTGGGGGTCATAATTTTCGCTTCGGTATGTTGTGACCTCTACGGTTACATCGCCTTTCTTGCCTGCGATTGTTCCGAACGCTGCACCTGTCTCCCATATTGAATCAGCCCATGCTTTGAGAATCTTTTTTGTCTCGTCTGGTCGCGCATTTGTTGTGAAATCTAAATCGTTGCCAAGTCGCCCGAGGATTGCGTCGCGAACCGGCCCTCCCACGAGGGCAAGTGTGAATCCGGCTTGTGAAAAGGATGATGCCAAAGTGCTTGCGATGGGCACCTTCTCAAGCAAGGTGGCAATCGCAAGTTCCTGTGCAATTTCTCGCGGGGTACTCACAAGACCCAAGGTTAGAGCAGTACCCTTGCTCTATGACCCCGGCACCTGGTGCGGGTGGCGAAGCGAAGCGGAAAAAACGTCGTCGTAGACGAAATCCAGCGAACCCACTTACACCTTCTACTACACCTAATCCTCAAGCAGGAGCGATTTCTGATGCTCCAAAGAAACCCCTTCCTAAAAAGAAGCAGCCGTATGCAAAGCGCGTAGATGAGGTCAGCGCAGGGGGATTAGTTATTGATCAAAGCGGAACCAAGGGTCTGTTGATTGGTCGCAGAGATTTGAAGGACCAAACAGGTCAAAGATTGCTGTGGTCACTTCCAAAAGGCCATATTGAAGAGGGTGAAACTCCTGAACAGGCAGCGATTCGCGAAGTTCACGAGGAAACAGGAATTGAAAGCGAGATTTCCAAGGCCTTAGGTGTGATTGATTTTTGGTTTATGGCCGGTGGGAAGCGAATCCATAAAACAGTTCACCATTATCTTTTTAAAGAAGTTGGTGGAGTTCTTGCTCCACAGGTAACTGAAGTGGACGATGTGGGTTGGTTCCCGCTTGAAGAAGTTATCGGATTGCTTGCTTACCCTGATGAAAAGAAGCTCATATCAAAATCAGGTGAACTGAACTTATGAAGAGGCTCTTCATTCTTCTCCTCTCTCTTTTCTTGCTAACTCCATTTTCCGCTCATGCCTCAACAACAGTCACACTTACTGCTCCATCACACCGGCATTTAGATGGAACCTTTTTCGATGATGCGCTCGCAACTGATTTATTACCGGATGGAAAATATGGAAGTCTAATTTTTCATAAGAGTACGTTTGTAAGTAATTGGAAAATTGATCCTGCTTTTATTGAAGATGTGAATGCTATGACTATTAACTATCAAGTTAGTGGTTTGGGCGAAGGAAAAGGTAAAGAGGCAGCAACTGCTTTTATGAATCGTTTAAAAACAGTTACAAGTATTGGTCGCGTTGAAGCTCTTCCTTACTCTAACCCAAGTGAGTATTGGGTAAATAAATTCATGCCACATGATCGAGGTTATATTCTCGATGTGTCAGCTAGCCGCCTTACCTCCTTATTAGGACGCTTTACATACGCTCCTACCCAATATGCCTCTAAGAAATACTTCTCATTAACAAGTCCTCAAATACGCCTAATTAATTTATCTTCAGCACGCATTCAATCCTCTGCTTCATATTTGGATTCGCAATTGTTAGAGAATTACAAACTCTCGCAAGTGAAGTTGTTGAGTGTTTCCATCACCCAAACACAAAGACAGACTTTGGCTTACGATTTAGCAGCACAATTAAATACATTGCGAGATTCGATTCGTATATCGCGAGGAAAATTTACAATCACCTCTGCAAATCAAAAATTACCTATAACGCTTACAAATGATTTTCCTAAGCCAACAGTTGTTAATTTGAGTATCAATTCGATAAATCAACGTATTTTTGTCGACGATATTAAATTAATTACCATTCCAGCAAAATCAAAGATGCAGGTATTGATTCCTGTAAAGGCGTATACATCTGGTGATTCTGGTTTTACTGTCACTTTGCGGACAAAAGATGGAAGTGTTTTTGGGCAAACCACTACCTACCCATTGACTGTTGCTTTTATAAGCCCAGTTGCGACATGGATTACTACTATCGCCGCAGTCGTTTTATTTGGCGCAGCGATACTTAAATCACTTCGTCGGTTTAGAAAAGGAAAGAGGTCTCATGAGCACAGATGAGTCCCTTTTAAAATCTTCAACCGCCATGGCTATCGGTACGGTTGTATCAAGAGTCACGGGATTAATTCGCGGGCTTTTGACTGTTGCTTTATTGGGAACCGCTTTACTCGGCGACGTATTTAATGTTGCTAACACCATGCCTAATATTCTTTATAACCTTATTGTGGGTGGAGCTCTTACTGCAGTCTTTGTACCTCAGCTAGTTCGAGCAATGAGAGATAGTGATGGCGGATCTGCATTTGTCTCCCGATTGGTGACTGCGACAACAGTTATTTTGGGTCTGCTCACGATTGTTTCAATATTTGCGGCTCCTCTATTTGTCCGTATTTTTGCAAGCAGTTATGTTGGAAGGCCTGAATTTCAACTTACTACATTGATAATGCGCTACTGCTTGCCTCAAGTCTTCTTTATTGGTTTGTATGCATTGTTAAGCCAAATAACAAATGCCAAAGGCAAGTTTGGACCCATGATGTGGGCACCAGTTGCTAACAATCTTGTTGGTATTGCGGTTATTGGATATTTTCTTGCGCGTGCGCCCCACTGGAGTGTGGCAACCATTTCTCATCGAGAAGCAACACTTTTAGGTATTGGAACAACACTTGGATACGTAATTCAGTTTGCAGTTCTTGTACCTGTCGTGATGCAAACTAAGATAAAAATAAAGGCCAGGTTTGATTGGCACGATCCAGAATTGAAAAAATCTTGGCATTTGGCTTCATGGACAATTTTGTTTGCAGCAATCTCGCAATTGGGTTATTTAATTACTGTTAACCTTTCAAGTTCTGCTGCTGTACATGCAGAGAGCGCCGGAATAACTACAGGCGTTGGGTTTACTCCTTACAGCAACGCCTACTTCATTATGCTTTTGCCGCATTCGGTCATCACAATTTCACTTGTTACTGCCTTATTGCCACATTTGTCAGATCTGGCAATTGATAAGAAATTTAGCGACTTACATGATCAGTTGGTACGAGCAATACGTTTAGTTGGAATATTTACTGTTCCGAGCGCTCTTGCTTTGATGCTTTTTGGCACACTCATCACCAGAACACTTTTCTTCGGAATTTCTAACTCTGATGCCCAATACATTGGGTTTGTTCTCGGAGGATTCGCTCTTGGGTTAATGCCGATGAGTATAAATTTAATTGCCCTTCGAGGATTGAACGCATTTGAGAATGTGAAGCTCCAAGTTTTGAGTAATTTGATTATGAATCTGCTCGGGAGCGTGGCTGCTGTAATGCTCGCTTTCACTTTAAGTCCAAAATGGGTCACGGTCGGGCTTGCTGCGGCTCTTTCTTTCAGCTATTTCATTGGGGCGTGGACTACGGTTCGACTTCTTCGCAGGTATGAAATTTTCATTAAGTTAAGTGAAATTTCAGGTCACTACCTCCGCTTGGGCGGTATTTTCCTTGTTATAGCCGCTCCATTGCGTCTTGTGCTGAGGTTTATACCTGGGGGGAATACTCTTCACCTCGTAGTGGTTCTTGTAATTGCAGGTCTTGGTTATGTGGGGGCAGCCCGCGTATTTAAGATCGAAGAAGTAGGAAGTGCCTTTAAATTGTTGTTACGGCGTTAGTTTTTTGTCGAGGTTATGTAGAAGTTACGTAGAAGAAAAATGAGTAGATAGGTTTTATATGAGCGACATTCATCAAGTCATTATCGTTGGATCAGGTCCGGCCGGTTACACAGCTGCGATTTATGCCGCTCGTGCTCAATTGTCGCCAATTATTTATGAGGGTTCTGTTACCGCCGGTGGCGCACTGATGAACACAACCGAAGTTGAAAATTTTCCTGGGTTTCCTGCGGGAATTATGGGACCTGAACTCATGGACTCAATGCGCGCTCAAGCAGAAAAATTTGGAGCGAAGCTCGTTACTGATGACATCGTTGAGATGGATTTATCAGGAGAGATCAAAATTCTTAAAGATGGATCTGGAAATACACTTCAGGCAAAATCTGTGATTCTTGCTACTGGTTCTGCCTACAAAGAAATTGGATTAGAGAACGAGAAGCGTTTGTCGGGTCGCGGAGTTTCGTGGTGTGCCACCTGCGATGGTTTCTTTTACCGCCAAAAGACTGTGGCTGTTGTCGGTGGTGGAGATTCTGCAATGGAAGAAGCGAATTTTCTTACTCGTTTCGCTGACAAAGTAGTTGTCATCCATCGTCGCGAATCACTTCGCGCCTCAAAGATTATGGCTGATAGGGCGCATGCAAATCCAAAAATTGAATTTGTTTGGAACACAGAAGTAATTGATGTTTTGGGTGAGCAATCGATGAACGCTTTGAAGTTGCGAAACTTGCTGACTGGTGAAGAAAGTGAAAGAGCTTTTGATGGTCTCTTTGTTGCAATTGGGCACTCTCCACGAAGTGAACTTCTTGGTGGTCAGGTTGAGTTGGATGCAGAAGGTTATGTAAAAGTAGATGGTCGTTCAACGCGCACAAACCTCAAAGGTGTCTTCGCGTGTGGCGATTTAGTTGATCACACATACCGCCAGGCAATTACAGCTGCAGGAACCGGATGTGAAGCAGCGCTAGATGCGGAACGCTTTCTCGCCGGGCATTAAGATTCACACATTAAATATCGATAAAAACTAGAGTAAAGGTAAATAACATGGGCGCAACACAACCAGTAACAGCAGCTAATTTCGACGCAGAGGTTCTTAAATCCACAACGCCAGTACTTGTTGATTTCTGGGCTGAATGGTGTGGGCCTTGCCGCGCAGTTGCACCAATTTTGGAAGAGATTGCCGCAGAGCACGGTGGAAAGATCAAGATTGTAAAACTTAACACCGATGATGAAGCATCGATTGCCATGAAGTATGGAATCACTTCAATTCCAACTTTGAATGTGTACGTCAATGGTGAAGTAGTGAAGAGCATTATTGGTGCGAAGCCAAAGCCAGCTCTTCTCAAAGAGCTTTCTGAGTTTATTTCGTAATCCTTTAGCGAATTACATTTATGTCTTCAGAACTTCGTAGAGGTGACTCTGGGGACGTTGTCATTCAATTAAGTACAACCTTGGCGCGTTTGGGTTTATTAAAGACGGTTCTTTCTGACTTCGATCTCACTGTTGAAGATGCTGTTAAAGCTTTTCAACAGGAGCGAGGTTTGATTGTTTCCGGCGTCGTTGATCCCACAACGTTAAGAAGTTTAGAAGAAGCAAAATGGAAACTTGGTGATCGCACTCTTAAATTAGATGTGCGTTCCCCAATACGTGGCGATGATGTCGCACAGCTTCAAACCCGTTTAGTTGAAATGGGATTTAATTGTGGACGAGTTGATGGAATATTTGGAACTCAAACAGAAATTGCTGTAAAAGATTTCCAGAAATCTGTAGGTGCAAAAATTGATGGGCAATGTGGTCCTTCGACGGTGATGGCCATGGTTCGCCTTATGAAAATAGTTTCTGGTGGTGCTCCTCAACAACTTCGCGAAGAAGTCACTCGTGCAAATAAAGGACCCTCATTAGCGAATAAAGTTATTGTTTTAGATCCATCAAGTGAGTGTGGGCCAGAAGCAAGTGAAATTACATTTGATATTGCACAACGTCTTGAAGGTCGATTAATTGCTCTAGGGGTGACTGTTTTTCTTACCCGAAGCGCTACTTCGCAAACTTCTGAAGCTGAAAGAATTGTTACGTCGAATAAAATTGGTGCGGATCTCGTTCTTTCACTCAATATTGATAGCTATAAGAATGAAAACGCTCAAGGTGTCGCTACCTGCTACTACGGCAGTGACGCTCATGGGGTTCATTCTGTTGTAGGAGAAAGGTTTGCGACCTTAGTACAACGAGAGATCTGTGCCCGTACCGACCTATTGAACTGTCGCACCCACGCTAAAACTTGGGATCTTCTACGCTTAACCAAAGCTCCAACAGTGAGGATTGATTTGGGATACATCACTAGTCCTGGGGATGCGCTGCGATTACGCGAGAAAGATTTTCGAGAAACAATCGTCGAATCCATCATGATTGCAATCCAACGTCTGTATTTGGCTGCAGAAGATGATGCTAAAACTGGAACTTTGAAGATTAGTGACTTACGTCGAGTGGGCCTTCGTAAATAGTTCACGGTGCAAGTCGACTTTGTGGCAAACTACCGCGATGAGTTCAGAAATCACACGCATCCATACGGGGGCTCCTGAAAATCTTCAGGAACGGTTTGCCCACCGTGCTCAATTTATGCAACCTTCTGAAATCCGAGCGCTTTTTGCAGTTGCCTCTCGTCCTGAGATTGTTTCATTGGCTGGTGGCATGCCTAATCTGACTGCCCTCCCAATGGACATGATGCAAAATGTTGTAAGTGAGTTAATTAAGACAAATGGCATGGAAGCTCTCCAATATGGGAGTGGCCAGGGACATCCAAAACTTCGCGAACAAATCTGCGATGTCATGGAGCTCGAGGGAATTAAGGCTCATCCTGAAGACATCATCGTCACTACAGGTTCCCAACAAGCTCTTGATTTAATTTCGCGTATTTTCATCGATCCAGGCGATGTGGTTCTCGTAGAAGCCCCTTCATATGTTGGCGCTCTTGGAACTTTCCATCAATACGAAGCTTCTGTGGTTCATGTTGAACTTGATGACAATGGATTGATTCCAGATCGACTTCGCGAGGCAATCGCGCAAACGCGTTTATCTGGCCGCAAAATTAAGTTTTTATATCTTATTCCGAATTATCAAAATCCAACCGGTGTTCTTCTCTCAGCTGAGCGACGTAGTGAAATTTTAGAAATTTGCCGCGAAGAGCGCATTTTTGTTGTTGAGGATAATCCTTACGGCCTTCTTGGGTTTGATAAGCCTTCGCCAAACGCGATGCGTGCAGAAGATTCTGAAAATGTAATTTATTTGGGATCTTTCTCGAAAACCATCTGCCCAGGGTTTCGAGTGGGTTGGGCGTTAGTTCCACAATCTCTTAAAGAGAAGTTAGTAATTGCATCTGAATCTTCACAGCTTTGTCCATCAAATTTTGCTCAGCTCGCGATTTCAAGTTACTTAGCCGATCAACCTTGGCGCGATCAGATTTCTTCATTCTGTAAGTTATACAAAGTTCGTCGTGACGCGATGTTGACTGCAATGGATAAGTATTTTCCAAAAGAGGCTACCTGGACGAAACCAGAAGGCGGATTTTATGTCTGGGCTACTTTGCCCGCAGAGATTGATGCAAAAGCGCTCATGCCGAAAGCTATTGTTGCAAAAGTTGCGTATGTTCCTGGAACTGCTTTTTACGCAGATGGTTTTGGTTCATGGTCGATGCGTTTATCGTATTGCTATCCAACACCTGAGCGCATTACAGAAGGAATTAAATCCCTTGGTGGAGTAATTCAAAAAGAAATGGATCGACGCTCTATAGGTAATTAGCCTAAAAGCTTCGCAATTCGTTCAAGATCTTCTTTATCTGCAAATTCAACTGTTATTTTGCCTTTTGCTTTACCTAATTCAACCGTCACACGTGTGTCGTATTTATCTGACAATCGATCGGCAATCTCTTTCAGTCGCGGCGTAGGAGTAGATTTTTCGCGAACAGTAGAAGTTTTTACATTGGCGCCACCAGAAGAGACAATCTCTTCAACATCTCTTACAGACAATCCTTCGGCAACGATTCGCTGTGCTAATTTCTCAATCTGATTTTCATCGACCAGCGTAAGTAGTGCGCGAGCATGTCCAGCAGAAAGAACTCCTGCAGCTAATCTACGTTGTACTGAGGCGGGCAAATTCAGAAGCCGTAGTGTGTTGGAAATAGCCGGCCGTGACTTTCCAACTTTTATCGCAAGTTCATCGTGTGTATATCCAAAATCATTTAATAAGTTTTGGTATGCCGCGCCTTCTTCAAGAGGATTGAGTTGACTGCGGTGAATGTTTTCCAAAAGGGCTTCGCGTAATAGTTCATTATCTTTTGTTGCGCGAACAATTACAGGAATGGTTTTTAACCCAGCAAGTTTTGATGCACGTAATCTGCGTTCACCCATAATTAATTCGTACTTACCGTTTCCTAAATCTCGAACAACGGGTGGTTGTAGTACTCCTACTTCTTTAATAGAAGCGGCTAACTCGTTAAGTAAATCTTGATCAAAAACTTCGCGTGGTTGTTTTGGATTAGGTGCAATTGAATTGATATCTACTTCGCCTTGTTGTGCAACAACAACACCGGAATCATTTGTTAATGGAGTTGAAGGAATGAGTGCATCAAGTCCTCTACCTAAACCGCCTTTACGTGGTGTACTCATGCTGCACTTCCTCTCAACGCAATCTCTCGAGCCACTTGCATGTAGGCAATTGCTCCTGGTGATGCTGCGTCATATGTCATTACTGTTTGTCGGAATGATGGTGCTTCAGAAACGCGAACTGCTCGAGGAATCGGAATGTCGATCAATTCATTTGGAAAGTGTGCACGAACATCATTTGCTACATCATTTGCTAATCGAGTGCGTGAATCAAACATTGTTAAAACAATCGTGCTGACACGAACGAGTGGATTAAGTGCGCGTTTAATTTTCTGAAGTGTTTCCATCAACAATGAAATTCCTTCAAGGCTGTAGTACTCGCATTGAATGGGAACAAGAACTTCTTCTGCCGCAGTCAGTGCGTTGACTGTTAGTAAACCTAGCGATGGTGGGCAATCGATGATGATGTAATCGAAGCGCTCCCCTAAGTTTTCGCGTTCTGCTAAAAAGTCTTGTAGAGCGAGTTTTAGTAATTGTTCGCGGGCTACAAAATTAACCATGGCGATTTCAGCACCTGCGAGCTCTTGATTGGCTGGGGCGCATTCCAAATGTGGGAATCCAGCAACCTTTTTGACAACATTTTTCAGTGGAATTTCATCAACAAGGACTTCAAACATTCCAGGACCGTCGTTGCGATCTACGTTAAGGGCTGTGCAGGCATTACCTTGGGGATCAAGGTCGATGACAAGGACTCGAAGACCACCCATGGCAAGGGCAGCTGCCACATTTACCGCTGTGGTTGTTTTACCCACTCCGCCTTTTTGATTGGCAATGGTGAATATGCGGGTTTTAATGGGGCGGGGCATAGGTTCTTTGAGGCGGCGAATACCGACCACTTTTGCTGTTTCACGTGAAACATCAGAAGGGCTCATAGGAGTATCTAATCAGGCTTTTTGAACCTCAATGACGCGGGCAAGATCAAAATCTGGTAATTGAATTTCATGAAGGAGTGCTTTTTGCTTATTAAGTGGGGTGGAATCAATCTCTGATTGAGCAGACTCCCCTTTTATCGCCAGCAAGGCTCCTCCGGATTTAATTAAATGGCGGACCATGGGAAGGAGTTTTGGAAGAGGCGCTACAGCTCTTGAGGTAACTACATCAAAAGAACCTCGAGTTGTCTCGGCTTTTCCTCGAATAACTGTGATTTGGGTGCTTAAATCAAGTTCTAAGACGACCTCATTAAGGAAATCGACCCGACGTTGGAGGGGTTCCACCAAAGTTACATGGGTATCTGGACGTGCTAAGGCAATTACTATGCCAGGTAGACCTGCTCCTGAACCGATATCTACCACTGTAGCTCCTTGTGGAATGAGCGTGGTTACAGGGATGCAGTTGGCTATATGGCGATCCCAGATTCGGTCGCCCTCTTTTGGCCCAATGAGGCCTCGTTCAATCCCTAAAGTAGCGAGCATCTGCGCGTAGCGAGATATCTCAGCTCCCTTTTCTTGAAAATACTCCTCAAGTAGGGTTTCACGTGAAACCAAAGCGCTACCTAAGCCCTATTTCTCGTCTAAAGTCTCAGGAAGGACAACTACACAGCGGTTTGGATCTTCACCCTCTGATTCACTGGTTAGGCCGATGCTTTGAATGGTGTCGTGAACAACTTTACGCTCAAATGCGTTCATTGGGCGGAGTTTGACTGACTCTCCAGTTGATTTAACTTCTTCAGCAACCTCGTGTGCGAGCTTTGCAAGCTCCGCCTTTTTATCAGCGCGGAAGTTATCGATATCCAACATTAAGCGGCTGCGCTCGCCCAGGCTTGTTTGAACAGCAAGACGGGTTAGCTCTTGGAGGGCATCAAGAATCTCTCCATTTGACCCAACAAGGTGGCTTAGATCCCCTGCTTTACCGCCAGCAATGGCAAGTGCGGCGCGATCGTTCTCAACATCAATATCGATATCCCCATCAAGGTCAGCGATGTCGAGGAGAGCTTCTAGGTAGTCGGCTGCGACATCCCCTTCTTCCTCAAGGCGGGCAATCAAGCTTTTTTCTTCAGTCATTTCCATCTCCTGTCTAGATTAAACCTTTTTGGTAGTTTTTATACCGATTTATACTAATTTGCACTTTTTAAGTCTTTTAAATTATTTACGTTTTTTCTTCTTTTTTGGTTGTTGGCGTTGTTTGGATTGGTTGGCTTGATTTGTTTGATCAAGTTGATCAGCCTGATTATCGCCAGAATCGTCTTGGGAAATTTCGGGATTCGCGGTGCTTTTAATTCCTTTAGCTGCCTGCTTCTTTTGAAGTTCATCATATGCAGGTGATCCAGGAGTTGGGTTGCGTTTAATAACATAAAACTGTTGTCCCATTGTCCAAAGATTTGTTGTTCCCCAATAAATTAAAACTCCAACAGGGAAGTTAACACCTGAGACTGCAAAAATAATTGGGAAGATGTACATCATCACTTTTTGTTGCTGCATCATCATATTGTTTGAGTCATCTTGTTTTGGCATACCTTTAACAAGAAGCTGACGTTGGGTTGTGAATGTCGTTGCAGACATAGCAAGGATCAAAGCAATTGTGACAATTTTAGTTGTTGTGTTTGGGCTTGAAAGAAATGTCGATGAAAGTTCTGCTCCGAAGAATTTAGCTGTTCGTGCTTGAGCTAAAACATCGCCTTTCATAAGTCCATGTGGGTGGTTGTGTGCAATTCCGTTGAGCACTGTAAATAAAGCAAAGAAAATTGGTGCTTGGGCAAGAATTGGAAGACATGAGGCTAGTGGATTTGTTTTGTGTTCCTTGTAAAGCTTCATCATCTCTTCTGATTGCTTTTGGCGATCATCTTTGTAACGTTTTTGAATCTCCTTCATTTTTGGTGAAAGAGCCGTCATTGCACGTTGACTTTTGATTTGCTTCACAAACAATGGAATCAAAATAATACGAATAAGAATAACAAGGCCGATAATTGACAGAGACCATCTGATGGATTGGTTTTTAGTGAAAACCCCAAAGATGGAGTGGAAAGTTACAAGCACCCAAGAAACAGCGTAATACAGTGGGTTTAAGATAGCTCCCATTAAATGCCTGCTTTCGTCTTTGTCATTTTTGTCATTTTTATCATTGAAGTGATTTCAGAATTGTTTTTAACTGCGTAGTCGACTCCGCCGTGTGAGAATGGATTACAACGTAATAAGCGCCATGCAGTCATTGCCACTCCTTTTACCGAACCAAATTCTCTAATTGCATCAATTGAGTATTGGGAACAGGTTGGGTAGTACTTACACCGTGGGGCGAAAAACGGCGAGATAAATTTTTGGTATCCGCGCAAGAGAAAGATGAGAATATATTTCATACCCCTGCCTTTTTCGCTGCTCGTGCTAGAGCTTGATCTAAATCCAATGTGTACGACTTGGCTTCTTTAATAACTCGAACGACTATTTGAGTTTGATTTGGAAATACGTGTAGTCGGTCTCGAAGAGCGTGGCGAAGGTGCCGTGCAATTCGGTGTCTCACGACTGAACCACCGATTGATTTGTTAACTATTAATCCAAATTGAGGCGCGTCAGAAAAATCTTTGTGTGTGAGTAAATAAAGAACGAGCGAAGGGGTTGTTACTCGGTGACCAGTTTTTGTGGTTCGAGCGAAATCCTTGCTTGAGCGCAACCGATTGGATGCAGGCAACACGAGACTATTGGCGCTTTGCTTACGCAGAGATTTTTGAGCGACCTTTAGCGCGGCGTGATGAAAGAACTGCACGACCGCCTTTTGTAGACATGCGAGCGCGGAATCCATGCTTCTTGGCACGCTTGCGGTTGTTTGGTTGGAATGTGCGCTTCGTTGTCATTTCAAGTCCTTTTCTTCTCCCATTAGGTATTCGGCCGGCCGGCCGGCCTTATGGGGCCACAGCTTGCTGAGGGGGTAACGTTAGGGGAGTCTGTGGACAACGGTCAAACCGATCTAACTCAGACTGGTCAGAGCGCTTGATGCGGTGAGATATTGTGGATAACCACTTGCTTTATTTGGCTCAGGGGCTTAGTTTCGCCCTCTATCCACAGGCCAAATCCCTAAATCTCAGGTTTAGACCACAGGCTGTGGATAACCGTGGGGATAACTTTTTGGAGCTAAATGGACACTATTTCTGAAGTAGGGCAGGTTGGATCACCAACCAGCGCGGAGCTCACTCCGGCCCAATTATGGGAATCTGTGGTTGAGGCTCTCTCTGCTGAATCACCCAGCTCTCGCGCTTTTCTCGCCGCCACTCGCCCATTGGGACTTTTGCAACTTTCAGATGGGGCGTCATTTTTAGTGGAGGCACCAAATGCTTTTACAAAAGATTTTCTTGAGTACCGAGTTAAAACATCGATTAATGAAATTTTAACAAAAAAGATGAACCAAAATGTTTCTATTGCTGTTCAAGTAAACGAAAGTTTAGAAACACAAAATGATTTTAATGCGCCCGACGTGGTTGAGGTTGATCCAATCCAAACTGAACCTGCGCCAAAAGTTGGAACAGGTCGCGGAAATGAAAGTCGCACAAACGAACCTTCACAACTAAACCCTCGTTATATTTTTGAAACATTTGTTATTGGTGCATCAAATCGTTTTGCTCACGCTGCGGCTGTTGCTGTTGCTGAAGCTCCCGCAAAGGCTTATAACCCGCTATTTATTTATGGTGAATCAGGGTTGGGTAAAACCCACTTGTTGCACGCTATTGGCGCTTACGCAAAAGAGTTGTACGGAAATGTTCGTGTTAAGTATGTTTCATCTGAAGAGTTCACAAACGACTTTATTAACTCGATTCGCGATGACAAAGCCTCTACTTTCCAGAAGCGCTATCGCGATCTAGATATTTTGCTTGTTGACGACATACAATTTTTAGAAAATAAAGAACGTACCCAGGAAGAGTTTTTCCACACGTTCAACACTTTGTACAACGCAAATAAACAAATTGTTATTTCTAGCGATCGTCCTCCAAAGCAATTAACAACTTTGGAAGATCGTCTTCGTTCTCGTTTCGAATGGGGTTTAATTACAGATATCCAACCTCCAGAACTCGAAACTCGAATCGCGATTTTGAGAAAGAAAGCTGCTCAAGACAAACTCAATGCTCCGGATGATGTTCTTGAATACATTGCTTCTAAAATCAGTTCAAATATTCGCGAACTCGAAGGTGCGTTAATTCGTGTAACAGCTTTTGCTTCGTTGAATCGCCAACCTGTTGATTTAGGACTGGCTGAGATAGTTTTGAAAGATTTGATCCCTAATGAAGTGGGTCCAGAAATCACCTCTTCAACGATTATGGCTCAAACGGCTAGTTACTTCAGTTTAACTTTGGACGACTTGTGTGGAACTAGTCGTAGTCGGGTTTTAGTGAACGCTCGCCAGATTGCTATGTACTTGTGTCGGGAATTAACCGAACTCTCTTTGCCTAAAATCGGGGAGACTTTCGGGGGCCGCGACCATACGACGGTTATGCACGCCGACCGCAAAATCCGCCAACTTATGGCAGAGCGCCGGTCGATCTATAACCAAGTAAATGAGTTGACCACCAGAATTAAGCTTCAAACTAAAAATTAGGTAACGGGGTACCCCCAGGGTGTGGGCAACCTGTGGATAACTGTGGATAACTAGGTAGGTTTTGAGGATAACTAAGGATTTAACTGAAGGTTAAGGAAGGACAATTGAATAGACGGCGTTAGATCGTGGAAGTTGTTGGGGTTTCCCACAGCGATACCCACAAGGTGGGGGAAGAGATAAAAGCCTCCGACCTGCATATTTAGCGTTTTCCACACAGATTTACTGTAGTTACTATGAATATCTATATATAAGAGAATTACTTGTTAATAAAGAGAACTTGAGAGAACCGGACGAAAAATGAAATTTGTTGTTGAACGCGAAGAGTTGGTCGATGCTGTTAATTGGGTTGCCCGAAGTTTGTCTACGAGACCAATTAAAACCGAACTACTTGGAATTATGATCGATGTTGACACCTCAATCACTTTAACCGGCTCCGATTTGGAAACATCTACTAAAGCCATTTTAAAAGCGGACATCACATCAAAAGGAAAAGTTTTAGTGCCTGGGCGGCTTCTAGCTGAAATAGCCAGATCACTTCCAAACAAACCTATTTCTTTTGTGTTGGATGGCACCCGAGTATTAGTTACAGCCGGATCAGCAAAATTTACTTTGCCCACCCTTACAGTATCTGAATATCCAACTTTGCCCGAACTACCAGAGACTGCCGGACTTATTGCTAGCGATGTATTCGCAAGTGCAGTTAACCAAGTAGCAATTGCAGCGGGCCGCGATGATTCACTTCCAACACTTACAGGTGTACATATCGAAATAAATAAAAACCACATCACTCTTGCAGCAACAGATCGTTACAGACTTGCTGTCCGTGAACTATCTTGGCAAGCAAAGAACGCGGATATCGAATCCACAACACTTGTTCGCGCTCGCACATTAACCGATGCGGCAAAATCGTTAACAGGTTCAGATCAAGTAACTATCGCTTTGTCTCCAACAACATCACATGAACGATTAGTGGGATTCGTTTCAGAGTTAAAAACTATGACATCACGAACACTTGATGGTTCATTCCCACCATTCAAACATTTACTTCCTTCAGAATCATCATCACAAGCTGTCGTCGATGTCGCAACACTTTTGGATTCTGTTCGACGTGTTGCTCTCGTAACCGATAAAACAGTTCCACTTCGTTTGAATTTCGAGAACAACAAACTTCAACTCGAGGCCGGAACAGGTGAAGACGCACAAGCAACCGAAGAGCTTGATATTCAATATAACGGTGAAGCAATCAACATCGCATTCAACCCACAATATCTAACCGACGGATTGCAAGCCCTCAATACACCTTTCGTTCAATTCGACTTCACTGGTGCAAGCAAACCAGCAGTACTCTCAGGAAAACATGAAGCTAATGGATCAAAGGATGAGAGTTATAAGTATCTATTGATGCCGATGCGTTATAGCTCTTAATGTGGATCAATCACCTTTCATTAAAAAACTTCCGCTCATATGAGGAGTTAGAACTCCCCCTTGAGCCCGGAGTTACTATTTTTCTTGGCAGAAACGGCGAAGGAAAAACAAACATCGTTGAATCACTTCTATATCTTGCTTTTCTTTCATCTCACCGAACAGCCAACGACCAACCGCTTGTCCGTCTAGGAAACCAAGCGGCCTATGTACGAGCTAAAACAGAAAACTCGGAACGTGAAATACTTTTAGAGTTAGAAATTAATGCGGAAAAAGCCAACCGTGCACGTATTAATCAAAATCCAGTACGAAGCCAAAAAGAACTGTATGGCATTGTTCAAGCAGTGTATTTTTCCCCAGAAGATTTAGATTTAGTTCGCGGAGATCCATCTGGCAGAAGAAGATTCTTTGATGAACTTCTAATTTTAAGAAGCCCACGATTTGCCGGAGTAATCAGCGATTATGAACGCGCTCTAAAACAACGCAACTCTCTTTTAAAATCACGGAGCAGTTATTCTTCTTTAGCTTCATGGGATCAACAAGTAGCTGATTTTGGCGGCCAACTTATTGCAGCTCGTTTAAAAACACTTCAAGAATATAACCCAATTTTTACTGAAGTTTATAAAGAAATAAACGAAGCGAAAATTGCAGGTATTACATATAAAAGCAGTATTGAAAAGCCTTCTGAAGATCCAACCGTAAATACCGATAAAATTCTAGAAAAAATGGTTGAAGTAAAAAACCAAGAAATTGATCGTGGAATTACATTAGTCGGACCCCATCGCGATGATTTACTTTTAACCTTAGGCGACCATTTTGTTAAAGGTTATGCGAGCCATGGCGAGTCGTGGTCGATTGCACTTTCATTAAAACTAGCAACGTATCAACTTTTACAAAATGATGGTTTAGAACCAATACTTATTTTGGACGATGTCTTTTCTGAATTAGATGAAGAGCGCCGTGATCATTTGATTGCTTTAGCTAACTCAGCAAAACAAACTCTTATTACTGTGGCTGTGCAAAGCGATTTACCACCAAATTTAACCGGAAGAACTTTTGTTGTAAAAAATGGTTCCGTAAAGTTGGTTTCACATGAAGCATGACTTGGCGCGAGAGTTATATAAAACCTGGAGAAATAATTCCAAACGCTCCAAAAACAATCCAACTGATCAAGTGCGCGAACGTGTTGAAGATCCACAACGTTTAGATAAAGTGTTAAACGATCTCATTACAAATAGAGATTGGAAGCAAGGAATTGCAGAAGGTAATTTATTTACAGATTGGGAAAAGGTTGTCGGAGTTGAAGTCGCTCAACATGCGCTACCAATAACACTTATTGATGGTTGTCTCACCATCCAAACATCCTCAACGGCATGGGCAACCCAATTAACACTGATCTCCCAACAACTTCTTAAAAAGATTTCCAGCTCGGCCCCAGGGGCTCTCGTCGAAGAATTGGCCATAATTGGACCCCACGCTCCAAGTTGGAAAAAAGGCTTACGAACTATTAAGAACCACCGTGGCCCAAGAGATACCTACGGTTAAGCCGATTTTGCGCTTGTAGTCACGCTTCTAGCCCCGATTTTGGCTATTCTAGAATTGATTTACCCACTAGGATTATCAGCATAAACCTGCGATTTTCGCCTAGGTTTGATTGTGAGCGATTTTTCTTTTATGGAATTAAGGAGTGACGTGGCTGAGAACACTTATGACGCCAGCGCTATCACGGTCCTCGAGGGCCTCGATGCCGTTCGTAAGCGCCCAGGCATGTACATCGGCTCCACGGGCGAACGCGGCCTTCACCACCTGGTCTATGAGGTTGTCGATAACTCTGTAGATGAAGCGATGGCTGGATATGCCAACGAGATCAACGTAACGCTTCAAGCAGATGGCGGAGTGCGGGTAGTCGATAACGGCCGCGGAATCCCCGTAGATATGCACCCAGTTGAAAAGAAACCAGCTTTAGAAATCGTTATGACAGTCCTTCACGCAGGTGGAAAATTCGGCGACGGCGGTTATTCAGTCTCGGGTGGACTTCATGGTGTTGGTATTTCTGTTGTTAACGCGCTTTCAACAAGACTTGATGTCGAAGTACAACGTGACGGATTCTTTTGGACTCAAGATTATATTTTAGGTGTTCCTCAAAAACCTGTTACAAAAGGTGAAGCCACAACTAAAACAGGAACAACAGTAACTTTCTACCCTTCAAGTGAAATTTTCGAAACAACAGATTTCTCTTTTGAGATCCTTTCGACACGTTTTCGCGAAATGGCTTTCCTTAACAAAGGTTTAATTCTTTCTCTTACTGACGATCGAACGGGTCATGTTGATGAAAATGGAAATCCGGTTTCAGTCAGATATCACTTCGAAGGCGGAATTATCGATTTTGTAAAACACCTCAACACAACAAAAGGTGAATTTCATAAATCAATTATTTCTTTTGAAGCGGAAGATAAAAAACAGAAGATTGCCTTAGAAATTGCAATGCAGTGGAATGATGGATTCAGCGAATCTGTTTATACTTTTGCAAACACTATTAATACACAAGAAGGCGGAACCCATGAAGAAGGTTTCCGTACAGCACTTACATCAATCGTAAATAAGTTTGGTGAAGAGTGGGGTTTTATTCGCAAGAAGGAAGATCGGCTTACTGGTGATGATGTCCGTGAGGGTTTAACTGCGATTGTCTCCTTAAAAATTGGCGAACCCCAATTTGAAGGACAAACAAAAACCAAACTCGGAAATACAGAAGCAAAATCTTTTACTCAAAAAGCAATGAATGAAAATTTAACTGCGTGGTTTGAATCAAATCCAACCGAAGGTAAAGAAGTTGTTCGTAAATCTATCGATGCCGCAGCAGCCAGAGTCGCAGCCCGCAAAGCTCGCGATCTTTCACGCAGCCGCAAAGGCCTTTTAGAAGGCCGTGGAATGCCCGGAAAACTTGCTGATTGCCAATGGACCGAACCAGAAAAATGTGAGCTATACATTGTTGAGGGTGACTCAGCGGGTGGCTCAACTAAAGGTGGTAGAGATAGTAGAAATCAAGCAGTTCTACCTATCCGCGGAAAAATTTTGAACGTTGAAAAAGCACGCATTGATCGCGTTCTTCAAAACAATGAAGTACAAGCGTTAATCACTGCACTTGGCACAGGAATTCATGACGATTTTGATGTTGCAAAACTTCGATACCATAAAATTATTTTGATGGCCGATGCTGATGTCGATGGACAACACATCCGCACACTTCTACTTACTCTTCTCTTCCGTTTCATGCGCCCACTCATCGAAGGTGGTTTTGTTTATTTTGCTCAACCTCCTCTTTACAAACTTAAGTGGGGCGGCAAAGAACCTGTTCAATACGCGTTCAGCGATAAGGAACGAGATGGATTTATTAAACTTGGGCTTGAAGCTGGGAAGCGCCTTCCTAAAGATGATGGAATTCAACGCTTTAAAGGTTTGGGCGAAATGCCTGCCAAAGAACTTTGGGATACCACTATGGATCCTGAACACCGTGTTCTTATTCGCGTAACACTCGACGATGCAGCAGCAGCAGATGATCTCTTCTCAGTTCTTATGGGTGAAGATGTTGAACTTCGACGAAACTTTATTCAGCGCAATGCTAAAGATGTTAGGTTCTTGGATATCTAATGGATACAAATACTCCAAAGCAAACAACTGACGCAAATGGTCACGACAGAATTGAAACTGTTGACCTTCAAGTTGAAATGGCACGTAGCTATCTTGATTATGCGATGTCAGTCATTGTTGGTCGCGCTCTTCCAGATATTAGAGATGGTTTAAAACCAGTTCATCGTCGCGTTCTTTACGCGATGTATGACGCCGGATATCGTCCCGATAAGGGCTACTACAAATCTTCTCGTATCGTCGGCGATGTAATGGGTAATTACCACCCACACGGCGACACCGCTATTTATGATGCAGTTGTTCGTTTGGCTCAGTTCTGGTCGCTTCGTTACCCACTTATCGATGGAAACGGAAACTTCGGTAGCCCAGGTAACGATCCAGCAGCAGCAATGCGTTACACAGAGGCACGCCTCGCTCCATTAGCTATGGAAATGATGCGCGATATCGATGAAGACACTGTTAATTTCATTCCTAACTACGATGGTCGTTCGCAGGAACCAACAGTTCTTCCATCACGATTCCCAAACCTTCTCGTAAATGGCTCAGCGGGTATCGCAGTTGGAATGGCCACAAACATCCCCCCACATAATTTAAATGAAGTAGTTCAAGCAACATGTTGGGCACTTGAAAATCCTGATGCAACATCAGAAGAGACCCTCGCGAAAGCGATGAGTTTTGTTAAAGGACCAGATTTTCCAACAAAAGCTTTAATAGTTGGACGCGAAGGAATTGAATCGGCATATCGCACAGGACGCGGATCAATCATCATGCGTTCTGTTATTGAAATTGAAGAAATTAACAAACGTACATGTTTAGTTGTTACAGAACTCCCATACCAAGTTAACCCCGATAATTTAGCTCTTAAAATTGCAGAGCTTGTCAAAGATGGCAAAATCAAGGGAATCGCGGATGTTCGCGATGAAGGTAATGAACGCCTAGGACAGCGCCTTGTAATTGTTCTACGAAATGATGCAACACCAAAAGTTGTTATTAATAACCTTTACAAACATACCCAACTACAAGATTCTTTTGGCGCCAACATGTTGGCTTTGGTAGATGGCGTGCCACGCACACTTCGTCTCGATGAATTTATTCGTTATTACATCGACCACCAAGTTGAGGTAATCGTTCGACGTACTCGCTACCGTTTAGCAGCTCGCGAACAACGTGCACACATCCTCCAAGGATATTTGAAAGCACTAGATGCACTCGATGCTGTTATTGCATTGATTCGCGCTTCAAAAACCCCTGAAGAAGCACGCACAGGTTTGATGCAACTTTTGAGCGTTGATGAAATTCAAGCAAACGCAATTTTAGATATGCAATTACGTCGTATTGCAGCGTTGGAACGTCAAAAAATTAATGACGAATACAACGAATTAATGGCTGAAATCAAGGAATTAAACATCATTCTTGCGAGTGAAGCGAAACAAAGAGAAATCATTAAGCTTGAACTTGAAGAGCTTGCTCAAAAACACGGAAACGAGCGTCGCACACAGATAATTGCTGGTGACACCGATATGTCGATTGAAGATTTGATTCCAAATCAAGAAGTTGTTGTAACAATCACGCAAGGTGGATACAGCAAGCGCACAATCGCTGATCTTTATCGCGCACAACGCCGCGGCGGTAAAGGTGTTAAGGGCGCTGCGTTGAAACAAGATGACTTTGTGGATCATTTCTTTACAGCATCAACCCATGACTGGTTGTTGTTCTTCACCAACAAAGGCCGGGTCTATCGCGCCAAAGTTCACGAGCTTCCAGATGCTGGAAGAGATGCACGTGGACAACACGTTGCCAACTTGTTGGAATTCAAACCTGATGAATCAATCGCACAAGTGATTGCAATCAAGGATTACAACTCACACCCATATATTGTTATTGCAACAAAGAGCGGAATGGTAAAGAAATCACCACTTCCTGAATACGACAGCCCTCGCTCCGGCGGACTTATCGCAATTAACTTGAAGGATAATGATGAAGTTGTTTCTGCTTCACTCGTAAGTGATAACGATGAACTACTTCTTGTTTCCAAAAAAGGAATGTCTCTTAGGTTTGCAGCGAGTGAAGAGTCAATTAGATCTATGGGTCGCTCCACTTCAGGTGTTATTGGAATGAAGTTCCGCGCTGAAGATGAATTGCTAACAATGGCGGCAATTAACGGTGAATCAAAAGATCAATATGTTTTCACAGCAACAGATGGCGGATATGCCAAACGAACAAGTTTGGAAGAGTATCGCCCTCAAGGACGCGGCGGCATCGGCGTAAAAGCGGCGAAAATAGATGAAGGTTCGCGTGGAGTATTAGTTGGTGCAATGATCGTTCAACCAAAAGATGAAATCCTCGCGATTACATCAGGCGGAACAGTGATGAGAACTCCAATTGATGAAGTACGTGAAACAACGCGAGATACCCTCGGAGTTCGCCTTGTGAACCTCAATGAAGGCATCACAGTGGTCTCAATTGCGTTGGTAAAAGAAGACTAATTCCTGTATTTTGCGCCTGCGCCTATAAGTCGGGTAACCTAGCGCCTCTTGTTCACACCATCACCAGAAATGGTTATGGAGGGGATGAGGGCCTATAGCTCAGCCTGGTTAGAGCGCTTCCCTGATAAGGAAGAGGTCCGTGGTTCAAGTCCACGTAGGCCCACTAGCAAGACAGATGTAAACAGATGTGTAGAGTACGACCGCACTAAAGAACGACCGTTAACAACGGGGACTTAGCTCAGTTGGTAGAGCACCTGCTTTGCAAGCAGGGGGTCAGGGGTTCGACCCCCCTAGTCTCCACTTTGATTCGATAATCGCTTTTATGTAAATACCTAAAAAAGGAAACCACATGACACAAGCAACTCTCCACACATCTGCAGGCGATATCGTCGTAGAGCTTTTTCCTAATCACGCACCAAAGACTGTGGCTAACTTTGTTGAGCTCGCAACAGGTGCTCGTGAATGGGTAGATCCAAACACTGGAGAGAAGTCGACAGCAAACCTTTATGACGGCACAGTTTTTCACCGCGTCATTGCCAACTTCATGATTCAAGGTGGAGATCCACTTGGAACAGGTACCGGCGGACCTGGTTACCGTTTTGCTGATGAATTTCACCCAGAACTTAACTTTGATCGCCCATACCTTCTTGCAATGGCTAACTCAGGTCCAGGAACAAATGGTTCACAATTCTTTATTACAGTCACAGAGACCGCTTGGCTCAATCGCAAGCACACAATCTTTGGTGAAGTAAAAGATGCTGCGTCACAGAAGATTGTTGATGCTATTGCTACAACAAAGACTGGTTCTGGCGATCGCCCAGTTCAAGCTATAAAGATTAATTCAGTTTCAATCACTGAATAAAATGAAAGAGAGAAATTCACTCACCACATATCTCATTGTGGTTATAAGTGGTTTCTATCTGACAGCGTCTTATTACCCAAACATTCTTCACACGAGTTTGCCGCTCCAACAAGAACTCTTTTTAATTAAAGATGCATATTTTCCCGATGGTCAACTTCATGGTGTTAATCAAGGTGAATATTGGCGTTTAATTACCGTGGCCTTAACTCACGGATCTTTTACACATCTTCTTTTTAATATGTTGGCCCTGTTTCAACTTGGCAACATCATTGAGAATATTTACGGCAAAACCAAGTACGTAGTTATCCTTCTAGGATCGCTAGTAACAGCGTCTTTTGCTTCTTATCTCTTCAATCCATCAGTCCAGCCAGCAGTGGGCGCATCAGGAATGATCTTCGGCCTCTTTGCAGCACTACTTATTACTGGCCGCAAAAATGGAATTGAATATAAAAATGTAGTTGGTGTGATTGTTGTAAATCTTCTCATCACCTTCTTAGTACCCAATATCGACTGGCATGCCCATGTTGGTGGATTAATTGGTGGAGCAATCTTCACAACTTTAGTTCGAGGTTTTAACGGTCCTCAAAAGCGCTTGCGCTACATCTAATACCTCAACATCAGCAGCTCGTCCCGTAACTCCATCACTGATCATCACTCGGCAGAACGGGCAACCAACAGCAATCTCTTGAGCCCCCGTACCAATAGCTTCATCGACACGATTCATATTAATTCTGCTGCCAAGTTTCTCTTCTTGCCACATGCGTCCACCGCCAGCACCACAACAAAACGCTCGCTCTTGATTTCGCGGCATCTCAGCAATTGTCACACCAGTAGATTCCAACAGTTCACGAGGAGGTTGGTAAATCTGATTGTGACGCCCCAAGTAACAAGGATCATGATACGTAATCGACTTTGTCTCTGTTGGAGGAACTGGAACCAACTTCTTTGTTTTCACTAACTCATTCAACAATTGAGTATGGTGAATAGGTTCTAATTCAAAACCTTGTTGACCATAGTCGCGCCCAATAGTGGTGAAGCAATGAGGGCATGTAACTACAACCTTTTTCACTCCCCGAGGACCAAAGACTTCTTTTAACGTTTCAATGTTTTCACGAGAAAGTATTTGGTAAAGAAATTCATTTCCAGCTCTACGAGCAGGATCTCCTGTACATGTTTCGCGTTTTCCAAGAACTCCAAAGGAAACTCCAGCCATGTGCATTAACTCAGCAACGGCCTTAGTGGTCTTCTTCGCACGTTCTTCGTAAGCCCCGGCGCAGCCAACCCAGAATAGATATTCAACATCATCTGGAATTTGACCTTCTATAACTCGAACTGGGAAATCGCACTCAGCAATCCACGCATCGCGGTCATTGCGGCTGGCACCCCATGGGTTGCCAGCCTTCTCTAAATTGCGGAAAGTTGAGCCTAATTCAGTAGGAAATTCACTCTCCACCAGAACCTGGTATCGACGCATATTCATAATGTGATCTACGTGCTCGATATCAACAGGGCACTCCTGAACACACGCACCACATGATGTACACGACCACAAAACATCAGGCGAAATAACTGAACTCATTGGCGCATCAGATTCAACTTTTGTCAGAGCATGATCGCGCATCGCCATTATCAACAACTTTGGCGACAATGGTTTATCTGTATGCCACGCAGGACATTGTGATTGGCAACGACCACATTCAGTGCAGCTCGCCATATCAAGCAAGCCCTTCCATGAGATGTCCGCTGCTTTACCAATTCCAAAGACATCATCCTCGGATGGATCTTCAAAGTTAATTGGTTTTCCGTGTGACAACATTTCAGGTACTGCGCCAAGCGATGAACGCTTATCCGGATTACGTTGAAAAAAGATATTAAAAGGAGCTAGGAATCTATGCCATGCAACACCCATAGTCAGATTCAGCGCAAGGACAATAAACCATGCCATCGAAACACATATCTTTATTGCGGCAGTCCAACGAATTACATTGTCATTCTTTGCAAATTGCAATATAAATACGCAAACTACAACAGCCAAGATAGTTAGCTCAACATAGAGCCCGCGCCATGTCACTGAACCAAGAAAACGATTCTTTCTACCTTTCCGAAACCACATATTCCAAAATCGAACTTTGATCAAAACAATGATGCCGACACCTGTCAGTCCAGCAATCAGAATGACAAAACCTCGGTAAACAATCCAATTACCAATAAGAGGTAATTTAAATGTTGGAGTTATTACTTCCCCATACGCTTGAACCAGACTTCCAAAGAGAGCAACAAATCCCACCATGACAAACCAGTGAGCAAATCCCGACGGAGAAAATCTCGTCATCTTTGTGTGCGTCAAAATTTCGTGCGTCATCCACGCAAATCTGCGTCCTTTGTTGGCACCCCGCGTTGGATCAGGTTGTCCTCGCTTAATTAACGAGTAGATCTCCCGCGCTTTAACAATAAATAAGGTCACAGCAACAAGGGTGATCAGATAAGAAAGGAGGACCAAAAAGAGGTTCATAAGGAGAGGGTAGAGCCAAAAATCTGGGCGACTGGGGAATAGATCTCACGCTCGCCGTGTTATGTAGGTAACTCCAAGTTGAGCCGCCTCGACTCAATGTTTTGACCAAAGGCGACTCAAGTGCGAGAATTAAAGCCTAGCCCGGCACCCCACAGGGCTGATCTAAGAAGGAGACACACAATGGCAAGAGCAGTCGGAATCGACTTAGGAACTACAAACAGCTGCGTAAGCGTTCTCGAAGGTGGCGAACCATCAGTAATCGCCAACGCCGAGGGTGCACGTACAACGCCTTCAATCGTGGCATTCGCCAAGAACGGTGAAGTTCTTGTCGGCGAAGTCGCCAAGCGCCAATCCGTAACAAACGTGGATCGCACGATTCGTTCAGTAAAGCGCCACATGGGCGAAGCCTGGACCGTAGATATTGATGGAAAGAAATACACACCACAGGAAATCAGCGCACGTATCTTGATGAAACTCAAGCGCGACGCCGAGGCATTCCTTGGTGACACCGTTACAGACGCAGTTATTACTGTTCCTGCATATTTCAATGACGCACAACGTCAAGCAACGAAGGAAGCTGGCGAAATTGCTGGCCTCAACGTTCTTCGTATTGTTAACGAGCCAACAGCTGCTGCGCTCGCTTACGGACTTGATAAGGGCGACAAAGAACAAACAATTTTGGTATTTGATCTAGGTGGCGGAACATTCGACGTTTCACTTCTTGAAATCGGAGATGGCGTTGTTGAAGTTAAAGCAACTTCTGGTGATAACCACCTTGGTGGAGATGACTGGGATCAAGCACTAGTTGATTTCTTGGTTAAGACATTTGGATCAAAGAACGGTATTGATCTGACAAAAGACAAGATGGCGATGCAACGTATTCGCGAAGCTTCTGAGAAAGCAAAGATTGAATTGTCAGCATCAGCATCAACATCCATTAACCTTCCATACATCACAGTTGATTCTGAAAAGAATCCACTGTTCTTGGACGAGACAATCACTCGTGCTCAATTCCAAGCAATGACAGCAGATTTACTTGAGCGCACAAAGAAGCCATTCCAAACCGTGCTTAAGGATGCTGGAATTCCAATCGCTGATATTGATCACGTTGTACTTGTTGGCGGATCAACACGTATGCCAGCAGTTGTAGATCTCGTTCGCGAACTCACTGGTGGAAAAGAACCTAACAAGGGCGTAAACCCAGATGAAGTTGTTGCCGTCGGTGCAGCGCTTCAAGCTGGTGTTCTTAAAGGTGAAGTGAAAGATGTTCTTCTTCTCGACGTGACACCACTTTCTCTTGGTATTGAAACCAAGGGCGGAGTGATGACAAAGCTCATCGAAAAGAACACCACTATTCCTACAAAGCGTTCGGAAATCTTCACAACAGCTGATGACAATCAGCCAGCAGTGCAGATCCAAGCCTTCCAAGGTGAGCGCGAAATGGCAGCGTATAACAAGCGTTTGGGCATGTTTGAACTAACAGGAATTGCCCCTGCTCCTCGCGGAGTTCCACAAATCGAAGTTACCTTCGATATTGATGCAAACGGAATTGTTCACGTAACGGCGAAGGATCTTGGAACTGGAAAGTCTCAGTCCATGACAATCACCGGAGGTTCAGCTCTTTCCAAGGAAGATATCGAACGCATGATGAAGGATGCAGAAGCACACGCTGATGAAGATAAGCAACGTCGTGAAGAAGCTGATATTCGCAATGCTGGAGATTCACTTGCATACACAACCGAGAAGTTCTTGAAGGATAACGACGAGAAGTTGTCGACACCAGAGAACGCAGAAAAGAAAGCCGAAGTTGAAGCAGCTCTTGCTGATTTGAAGAAGCTTCTTGAAGGCGCAGACTTTGCTGGTATTAAGGCTTCGACTGAGAAAGTATCTGAGTTGTCACAACAACTTGGTGCCGCTTTGTATGCATCTGCTGATGCACAAGCAAATGCAACTGCTGGCGCAGAAACTCATGATGGAGTCGATGAGGCTGAGGTTGTCGAAGAATAATGACTGAATCACAAAATCCTGCTGAGAGTTCCGCTTCAAACGAGGAGGAACTCTCAAAGGCAGTTGACGAAGCGTTAGCTGATATCGTCGATATAGATCCTCTCGCAGTATTGACAGAAGATCTTCAACGGCTCACAGCTGAATACGCGAATTATCGCAAACGTGTTGATCGTGATCGAGTTGTTGATCGTGAAGCTGCTTTCGCACTTGTAATGTCAGAGTTGTTACCAATTCTCGATAACATCGAGCGCGCAGATGAACATGGTGAATTGTCCGGCGGATTCAAAGCTGTTGCAGACCAGTTGGCTGCAGTGACGGAACGTCTTGGATTAACGAAGTTTGCTGAAGTGAATGTTGCGTTCGACCCAACAATTCATGAAGCCCTTATGCACGAAACATCACCAGATGTCACAGAAACTTCCGTGACCAAAGTCTTGCAACCTGGTTATAAGTTCAAAGAGAGAGTGATTCGCCCTGCTCGCGTAGCAGTCGCCGATCCTGAATAGTAGATACCCATGGCAGCCAAGGATTTATACGAGAAAGATCTGTATGCGATCCTTGGCGTCAAAAAAAGTGATGGCCCGGATGCGGTCAAAAAACAGTATCGCAAACTAGCCAGAGAGCTTCACCCTGATAAAACCAAAGGGGATAAGAAGCTTGAAGAGAAGTTCAAGGACGTTTCAGAAGCGTATGAAGTATTAAGCGACGATAAGAAGCGCGCCGAATATGACGATATG
>CANCGX010000001.1 GCA_947377725.1 Actinomycetota bacterium | reverse complement strand
TCATTCGCAACATATCGCTCACTTATTGACCACAAAGATCTGCCTGCATATTTCTATGCATCAACACCTGTAGAACAACTTGGTGATCTATTTCTCGGATCCCGCCCATCTCGTCGTCCTGATGCATCAGGCGGTTTAGGTTCACTCCGTGCTATCCCCTGGGTCTTTGGATGGACTCAATCACGTCAAATTATTCCAGGCTGGTTTGGAGTTGGATCTGGACTCAAAGCCGCGCGCGAAGCTGGAAAGACAGATACTTTGAAACACATGCTGCGCGAGTGGCATTTCTTCGCAACTTTCATTTCAAATGTAGAAATGACAATGGCAAAAACGGATCTAAAAATGTCTCGCAAGTATGTTGAAAAGTTGGTCGATCCCTCACTTCACCATTTTCTAGACACGATTGAGAAAGAATTTGCTTTAACGCGTGAAGAAATCTTGCTTCTTACGGAGAAGACAGAGCTACTGGGAGACCAGGAGATTCTGGCCAGAACCCTTCAAGTTCGAGATATCTACTTAGCGCCGCTGCATTTGCTGCAAATTTCTCTACTTGAACACGTTCGCCAAGCCGGTGATTCAGATCCAACCCTTCACCGCGCACTACTGCTCACAATCAATGGTGTGGCAGCAGGTCTTCGCAATACTGGCTGAGGTTTTTAAAGTCCAGCAACAACGGTTTTTAGAAAATCAATGCTTGCTCGTACATTTTCAATTGGGCCTCCAGAAAACGGTGGGTTATCTGCAAGCATCACATCTTGTTCAAGCACTAACAATCCCCCGTATTTGATGCTCTCAAGGAATTGAATGACTTCTGCAATTTGTGCGTCTCCTTGACCAAGCGGGCGATACATTCCATTTTTAACTTCTACAGAATATGAACTTTCCTTACGTTGGATTCGTCCAGCGCTCTGGGCATCACAATCCTTTAAATGAACATGTTTAACTCGGCTTCCAGCTTTCTTTGCTATTTCGAGTGGACTTCCACCGCCAACAACAATGTGGCCTGTATCCAAGCAGACGTCCACATCTGTTTCGTTAAGCAAAAAATCTAAATCAGCAGGCGTTTCAAACATGGTTCCCGCGTGTGGGTGCACGACCATTTGAAGTCCAAAACTTTCGACAATTTCAGCTACCGCAGGGAGTGAATCAGCAAAAACTGCTTTTGCATTTGCATCCATGGCATCGCGATTATCGTAATCGCCATCTTCAGCGGGTGTTGCCAAAACAAAATTGCCGGCATTTAATTCAGCAAGCACGGAGGCTTGACGTTTTGCGCGCTCATACGAAGCCGCAAGTCGATCGCGTTTGTGCAAAACAATTGGCACAAAAGCTCCGCATAGATTCAATTCATGGTCGTTCAAAACTTTTGCGAGATCTTTAGCGTTCTGAGGAAGATATCCATCAGGACCAAGCTCGGTTGCAGAAAGTCCGACTTCCTTCATCTCTGTTAAAACGCGCTCTGGATCTAGTTGATAGCCCCAACCATTTGCTTCACAAACGCCCCATGAAATTGGTGCTCCAGCAAGCTGCTTAGTTAAATCCATCTCAATAACCCCGATCCGGTTCTGTTGCTCATATGGAGCCTAACCTAGTCACGGGGTTGAAATCGAGCCTCAGTGACCGGTCTCTTCCATTTAAGGTGTTAAAAAATATCTAATTTTTGAATATTCTTTTCCTATGAGTGAAAATCAAGTTGATTATGGTCAAGTCCCTGCTGCTCCTAATTCTTCTCGAACTTTTATCTCGAAATTTTCAAAGGGAAAAATAGCTGCTCTGGTAGGAAGCGCGGTTGGTCTCATTGCAGTTGGCATATTCGCTGCCTTTGCACTTCTTTCCGGCGGTGGAACCCAACCTGAATCTGTTCTACCTAGTGACACTGTAGCTTTTGCGAAAATTGATTTGAATCCAAGTGCTGGGCAAAAAATCAATTTCGTCCGCTTTGTTTCTCAGTTCCCATCTACGTTTAAGGGCTTTAATTCAGATGATCCCGTTGGATCATTTATAACCCAAGCCAACTTGAATGATTCTATCAATTGGACAGAAGCAAAAAATTGGATTGGCAACCGGTATGCAATCGCGGGAGTGGAGAGTGCGAGAGGAGTAGAACCTGTAGTAGTTCTTGCAGTAAAAGATGAATCTGCTATGAAGTACTACTTCGCTAAGCACAACCCGGAGACTCATTTCATGATGAAATCCGGCTATGTACTGCTCTCTTCCAATCAATCTACATTAGATCTAATTGCTTCCTCGCCTAAACACTTAACAGATAATCCACTCTTCAAAGATGATCTTGCCGCATTGGGCGGAGATCAGGTAGCTCTTGGATGGGCCGATTCCAAAAGGTTCATACAGGCTGAACGGGGTTTGATTAGTGATCTAGCAAGCAATAACGGCTTGAATGACATCACAAAGACAATTGAAGCCGCAACCGGACGTTTTGTTTTAGGAATCCATTTCACTTCGACTTCTGTAGCGGCTACATTTCTTACGCGCGGAAATCCTTCTGCCTCATTGAAGGCCCTATCGCAATCGACTGCGAATATTGCTGACTTACCGCAGAACACTTTGGCAGGAGTGAGCATCTCGGGCATTGGTAGCCAGATTGCTGACGCACTTTCCGCAGACAACAATGCTGAAAGTTTACTTTCATCAATAGGTATAAGACCGGCGGATTTAAAAACTTTGTTCAGCGGACCGGTTTCGTTGATTGTTCTCCCGGGCATTAATTCAGCTGCTCAACCACTTGTAGCACTTCGCCTCTCCCCAACGAACTCCGCATCCGCTCTAGCTTCTATCAAGCGCCTGACGAGAAACGGCGGCATCTTGGGATCATTGACTTCGCAAATACAGATTGATGGGGCGAATATTTATCTTGGAGAAGACCAAAATTCAATTCAACAGGTGATTGCCAAAGTTCGAGCGAAGGGAAATCTTGGAGATTTAGCGGCATTTAAAGATGCTGTAAATCGCCCAGGTTTCCTTGTTGCATACTTGAACTTAGAAAAACTGCTTCCGATTCTTGACATCAAAGGCGATGGTCGAAATTTCAAAGGCGCGGGATTGGTTACCAGTGTTGATAAATCAAATCCTGGTTCCTCAAAATCGACCATCACTCTTTCGCTGAAGAAGTAGAACTAAGCCGCTTTTTCCTCGCGGGTTTTCTTGCCGCTCATCCAGAATAAAACTCCGACAATTGTGAAGATAAGAAGTGGGACACCTTCAGTTAAGAAGTACTTCCATTTCTCGCTTTGCGCCCATCCATCTGGGCGATAAATGTCGCCAAACCATGCGCTACCTATTCCAGGGAAAAGAAGTTGAGCTCCCGCGAAGAGGACTAAACAGGTTAGCCAGACGGAGATAGTTTTCCCAAATGGTGCCTTGTATGGGCGAGGTTGATCAGGGTGTGTCACGCGAAGGCGCCACAGAGCAGGATAAATGGCAAGATAAGAAAGCACAGTTGTTGAGACCGCGATTCCAATGACGACCGTAAAGTATTTGCCAAGATTTCCACCACTGATTTGGTGGGCAGCTACAACAGTTATCGAAGCAACCGCTCCTGAAAGAATATTTACTCGCACAGGGGTTCCGTGCTTTTCAGAAATCTCACCAAGCCAACGTGGTGCGGCACCATCGTATCCAGATACAGCAAGCGCACGGTCTGATCCCATAATCCATGCCACACCTGAAGAAAGTGTGCACAAAATAAAGAGTAGCCCGGCAATCGCGCCCATGACTGCGCCACTTCCAGTTAGCGTTGCAACGCCCTTGGCATCAACTGATCCACCAAAAACTGTGAACACAGTCTTGATTGCATCGATGAATCCACCAAGACTTGTTACTTGACTTACAGGAAGCACGATTAGGACACCAATGATTGGAACACCGTAAAGAATAATTCCTGCAAGTGCGGCACGGATGAGTGAGTACGGCACATCTCGCTTTGGATCAATCATTTCATCGCCAGCGGCGTTGGGAAGTTCAAATCCACATAATGCAAAAATAAGAATTCCAGTTAATCCAACGAAGCCTGCGTAGTTGATTGACATTTCATTTGCATGTAAACCATTCACACCGTGTTTTGCGCCGTACATGATGACAGCAGCAGTGAAAATTCCAAGTAAAACAAAGCGTGCGTACGCGCCTGAAATCGGAATGTACTTACCAACTCTAAAAGACAAGATAGTTGCAAAAGTTCCGACCCAGATAAAACTCAATGTGAAGAAGTAGAACCAAAATGCGCTCAGTGGACGGCCATCGCGAAAGAAAGTTTCTAACGTCGCTGCGGCAACAACTGAAAGAGTTCCGCCAAACCAAACTGGGTTAGTGACCCAATAGAGCATGTTGTTAATAGTCGCGACAAGGCGACCGAACGCAAGGCGAGCCCAGAGATAAGGGCCACCTTCCTGAGGGAAAGCCGTGCCAAGCTCTGCAAAGAGAAGTGATTGTGGAATAAAAAAGAATGCCGCAAAGAACATCAACATTGTGATTGCTTGCGGTCCTTGGCTTGCAATTTGGCCAACACTGTCGACGCCTACAAGGGTGCAAATAGTAAAAGCAAGGATTTCTTTACGTCCAAAAGATTTCTTGAGGTGCTTTGTCTGTTCGACGGCGTCGACCGTGACTTCAAAACCACGTTGCTTGTCCGCTTGGCTATTTGTTGTCATCTTGCCCTTTCCTACTTCCCTCATCTATTTGCAATGTCGTTTTTGCAATGTCGTTTTTGCAATGTCGGAAAGGGTACCCGGTGGGCCTTATTTATTGAATACCTGCTGAGCTTCCTCTAGACCTTTTTCAATCAATCTTTCTACGGCAAGCGCTCCGCGAGCGATGAAATCTTGGAGCTCCTTTTTCTCTGTCGAGGAGAATGGCTTGAGTACAAAGTCCGCAGGATCTTGAGGAGCCGGAGGGCGACCAACGCCTATTCGCACTCGATAATAATCGGGCCCTGCAAAGTGTTTTGTTATGTCTTTAAGACCATTATGTCCGTTATCGCCGCCACCGAGCTTGAGACGGATTGTATTAAAAGGAATGTCAATTTCGTCATGGACCACAATGATGTTCTGTGCAGAAACTTTATAGAAATCAGCTAATGCTTTGAGTGGCGCACCAGACTCATTCATATATAGCTTCGACTTCGCAATCGTAACGGCTACCCCAGCAACTCTAATATCTGCGATTTCGCAACGAGACTTGTGAGAGGAAAGTTTTATGCCACTGGCCAGATAGTCAGTAACCATCTGGCCAGCGTTATGCCGAGTTGATGCGTATTGATCGCCTGGATTGCCTAGGCCGAAAACAATCCAGCGATCTGACATCGTTACTCGTTAATGACTTTTATATCTGAGGCTTTACTTAGCTTCAGCAGCTGGAGCTGCAGGAGCTGCTGCTGTTTCTACTGCTGCTACTGGAGTCTCTTCAGAAGCTGTTGACTTTTCAGACAAGTGAACAACAATCATTTGAGGATCAGAAACAAGCTTTGTGCCTGCAGGAAGAACAACATCTCCAGCGTACTTAGAAGTGTTTGCAGCCATTCCTTGAATGCTTAGCTCGATGAATGAAGGAATAGAAGTTGCTTCAACTTCAACTTCAATTGAGTTATTTACGTGCTCAAGAATTCCATCGCGATCATGCTCGCCAGTTGTGTGAATTGGGACTTCAACTGTCACCTTTTCACCACGACGGACAACGAGCAAGTCAATGTGCTCAAGAATTCCGGTTAGTGGATTCTTTGTGACTGACTTTGGAAGTGTGAGTTCAACCTTGCCATCAAAGTTAATGTCGAGGAGAACGTTTGAAGTCTTAAGGGCTACGCCCATTTCACGCGCAGGAAGGGAAACGTGCTGTGGTTCTGCTCCGTGTCCATAAATTACAGCTGGGACTAGGCCAGCCTTACGATCGCGACGTGATGCGCCTTTACCAAAATTGGTGCGCGTTGTTCCATTGATTGAAATCTCGGCCATGAGTTGCTTCCTTCTCTACATATCTACTAGAAAAATTCTAGATAATCTTCGTGCTTCGAATGATTACTACAGCACGGTTAGAGAGCAACCCGTCGATTACGGATAAAAACTATCCCTCGCCGTGACGTGGCAGAAGAGTATCTCTAGCCCACTCGATTGGGCAAATCAGCTCAATTTGTAGCGAGAATTACATCTTTCAGGATGGCGCTGAGCAGAAGAAGCCAATCTGATTCTTCAGCCGGATGATCCACATAATCATTAATAATCAATCCCGTTGTGTAAGCCTGAAAAAATACCGCCAATGTTTTTGGCTGATATTTCGTACTCATCCATCCACGGAATTGCATTTCCTGGCACATATCGGCAATCGCGCCGGTTAATCTCTCTTGTTCAAGATTCAAACGTTCTTTCATTCTATCTGTGAGTCCAGCGTGAGCTACGGCTTTTACTCGAATAAGTCTTTGCTTCTTGTATTCATTTCCAAAAGTAACCTCATTGAACGATTCCAATTGTTCAAGGAACTTATCCTTTTCTGTCTCCCTCAATGAGTCAGTCAGCCAAGCAATGGTGGCATCCACAACCAAAGAAAAACGTCTAACTTCAGCGGTTTCCAGCAAATCTGAAAAATCTTCGAAGTGGTGGTACAAAGATCCTTTTGAAATTCCAGATTTATGTAAAACTTCCTCGCTTGTAATTTCGTTTAAATGTTCAGCACTGAGAAGTTCGAGTACAGCATTGATGAGAGCCTCTTTAGTCGGATGAGGCGCTTGCATTAACTGTGTCCGTCGAAAAGACTTGTAACGGAACCGTCTTCAAAAACTTCTCGGATTGCGCGAGCAAGAAGAGGAGCGATTGAAAGGACAGTCAATTTATCAAAGCGGCGATCTTCTGGAATTGGCAATGTATTTGTCATGACAACTTCAGTTGCGCCACTATTTTTGAGGCGATCTGACGCTGGTCCAGAAAGAACTCCGTGAGTTGCTGCGACGATGACTTCTGATGCTCCTGCATCGATACAAGCATCTACAGCTTTAACAATCGTTCCAGCAGTATCAATCATGTCATCAATAACAACAGCTGTACGGCCCTTAACATCACCAACGATGCGACCAATGGTCGCTTCATTTGGAATTCGAGGATCGCGAGTCTTATGGATAAACGCGATTGGACAACCGCCCATGAGATCAGACCAACGCTCGGCAACTCGTACGCGACCAGAATCTGGCGAAACAATTGTTAGATTGTTGCGATCGACTTTGCTGCCTACATAATTAGTAAGAAGTGGCAATGCGAAGAGATGATCTACTGGACCATCAAAGAATCCTTGAATCTGGGAAGTATGTAGATCAACAACCATCAAGCGATCTGCTCCGGCGGCTTTAAATAAATCTGCCATCAAACGAGCTGAGATTGGCTCGCGTCCGCGGTGCTTCTTATCCTGACGGGCATAGCCATAAAAAGGCGCAACCACAGTGATGCGTTTTGCTGAAGCACGCTTCAAAGCATCCACCATGATGAGTTGTTCCATAATCTGCTTATTTACTGGAGCAGCATGGCTCTGAATGACGAAGGCATCGCTTCCGCGAACACTCTCTTCGAAGCGTACAAAAATTTCACCATTCGCAAAGTCATACGCCGAAGTTGGGGTAACTGCAATACCAAGGTCAGATGCAACCTCTTCTGCTAGCTCCGGATAACCTCTTCCAGAAAAAACGCGCAAGCGTTTTTCAGATGAGAGACGAAGTTCGCTCATGGACACTCCCCTTACTCCTGTGACTTTGATTCTGTGGCCCCTGCATTTCTGGCTGCTTGCTCAGATTTCGTTCCCGATCTCCGTCGAAGCACCCAACCTAAAACATTTCTCTGCTTGGCGCGAGCAACACCGATTGCACCTGCAGGAACGTCCTCAGTAATTATGGATCCGGCGGCCGTGTAGGCGCCATCTCCAATTTTTACTGGTGCTACGAGCATAGTGTCACTACCTACTCGAACATGGTCTCCCACAACTGTCTGGTGTTTCTCGACTCCGTCATAGTTCACAAAAATAGTGGCAGCACCGATATTGGTGCCCGTTCCAATAGTTGCATCTCCTACATAAGAAAGGTGAGGAACTTTCGAACCTTCACCAATTGTTGAATTCTTAACCTCAACATATGCGCCTATCTTTGATTGAGGCGCAAGACGGGTTCCTGGGCGAATAAAGGAAAACGGTCCAACGCTTGCTTCGCGACCAATCTCAGCATCTGTTGCTCGAGATTCAATTATTACTGCGCCTTCTGAAACAACCACATTTGTCAACGTGCTTCTTGGACCAATCAGAGCGCCGGAAGCAACCTTGGTTGTTCCATGCAGAGCCGAACCGGGCATAATCGTGACATCTGCTGCGATTTCAACCGTGGAATCAATCCAAGTAGTCACAGGGTCAATGATTGAGACACCGTTGAGCATGTGAGCGTCATTTATGCGATCTCTCATAATTGCCGCGCATTCGGCTAACTGCGATCGATCATTGATGCCAAGCGTTTCGGTGTAATCGTTACATTGAATCGCAACTGCAACTTTGCCAGATTCCTTGATCAAAGAAATAACATCCGTTAGATACAACTCGCCCTGCGAATTATCTGAAGTCAGTTTTTTTGATGCTTCACGAAGAGCGTCGATATCAAATATGTAAACGCCAGTATTTATCTCGTCAATGAGTTTTGCGTCATCATCCGCATCGCGCTCTTCAATTATTTTCACAATTGCGCCTAGATCATCGCGGACGATTCGCCCGTAACCTTGAGGATCTGGCAATACCGCAGTCAAGACCGAAGCTACGCTTTCTAGTTCGACGTGGGCTTCAAGAAAATCTTGAAGTGTGGATGTGCGCAAGAGCGGTGTATCCCCAGCTACAACCAGAACTGTTCCACTTGTATGAGCTTCAGCGAGCGCAAGCTGCACTGCATGCCCTGTTCCATTCCGTTCTGCTTGAAAGACTTTGTTAGCAGATGAAGCAATTGTTGAAATATGCTCCTCAACGTTTTCACGGTGTGCGCCGACGACTACTGAAAGTTCTTTGGCTACCGGAGAAACAGCATCTATGACATGGTGAATAACTGTTTTGCCTGCGATGGGATGAAGTACTTTTGCTAGCGAAGATTTCATTCGCGTGCCTTCACCGGCTGCGAGCACGATTGCAAGGCTGACTTGCTTTTGGTTATTGCTTTGCAGACTAGCCAAAAGTGCCTCCCAACTGTGTAGCTCGTTGTCGGAGTCTATCGGTGGCTCCGCCACTCGCTCGATCTGGCTCCGCCACCAGGTATCGATCCTGGACCCTGGGCTTCAAAGGCCCATGTGCTAGCCACTACACAATGGCGGAACCTGAATTCTCCCTTATTGTGGCGATTCACGCAAAAAAGCTAAAGAGTCTCCACCACTCGGGCACCATGGACAGGGCCATATGCACGTAAAACGCTTGATACAACCCCACTGGCACTGAGAGCGACAGTTAAATCAAGTGCTCTTTCTTCATCCTCAACCAGAAATACAACAGTTGGGCCAGAACCAGAAACGATTCCTCCTAAAGCTCCATATTCCTCGCCTACATCAAGAACTAGGCGCAGCGCGGGCCGAAGTGAGCAAGCCGCAGCTTGTAAATCATTCGTGAGATATTCACCAACTCCACGAGCATCAGCGGCTCGCAGTGCCTGCAATAAGGAATCACTTGTACGCGGGTTACTAATGACACTTCCTTCGCGAAGACGGTCGCACTCTTTATAAACAGAAGGAGTCGACAATCCGCTGCCCGACATCGCAACAACCCAGTGATAAGTACCTCGAGCAAGCGCCGGCGTTAGTTGATCCCCGTGCCCGCGCCCGATGGCAATTCCACCTGCAATTGAGAAAGGAACATCGCTTCCGAGTTCCGCTGCAATTTTTTCCATGTCATCGCGAGATAAGCTCAAATCGCAGAGCGCATCGATTCCAACAATTACGCCAGCAGCATCTGCACTTCCGCCCGCCATGCCACCAGCAACCGGAATTTCCTTCTTTAAATGAATCTCTAAATCTGGAGTTGCTTGGTGGCGCTCAACCATCAGTTGTGCCGCTTTGAATGCAAGATTTGAGGAATCTGTTGGAACTCCATGTGTTGTCGATCCTGACACCGAAAGCTTTATGCCACTTCCTTCTGCGCCGTAGCGCACGGTCACATCATCGAATATTGAAATAGCTTGAAAGACGCTTACTACTTCATGAAATCCATCAGTCCCTAAAGGCCCCACTGATAACTGGAGATTCACTTTCGCTGGAACGCGAACAACCACGCCTTTTGTAATCACATCTGTAGCGTATTGCTTTTACTGGGCCTGTGCGATTCTTATATAGTCAGCAAGAACGAGAGCTTCGCCTCTCACCGTGGGGTCGACGCCCGCACTTTCAATTATTGCGCTAGCCGATGGACCTAATAACTCCGAAAGCGCCCCTCTCAACATCTTCCGCCGTTGGGCAAAAGCTCCTTCTATGAGCGCAAATGTCTTTCGGCGCAGTGCCTCGTCTCCGGGTACTTCGTGACGATCAAATCGAACGAGCGAAGAATCCACATTCGGAACGGGCCAAAATATGCTTCGAGAGACGTTTCCGGCCGAGATAAGTGTCCCCCACCAATTCGCTTTGACCGATGGAGATCCGTAATTCTTCGTACCCGGCTTCGCCACCAATCGATCAGCAACTTCACTTTGAACCATTACTACCCCAGCACGGAGCGATGGCAATTTCTCAAAAGCCCTCAATAACACAGGAACAGAGACGTTATAAGGAAGATTTGCAACCAAGACAGTTGGGGCTGGATCCAGAGCCTCTAAATTCATGGCATCCGCAGTTATTACTTCTAAGAGTGATGCATCAAAACCGTGGCGTTCCGCTGTGGCTGGAAGTTCTGCCGCAAGCCTTGGATCGATTTCTATGGCGACAACTCGCGCTGCTGATTCAAGAAGCGCAAGAGTTAAGGAGCCAAGACCTGGACCAATTTCAAGAGCGATATCAGTATCCAAAACATCAGCGCTTTTTACGATTCGGCGACATGTATTTGCATCTACAACAAAATTCTGACCCAGCTTTTTAGTTGGATTTACTCCTATGCGAGTAGCAATTTCTCGAATTTCATGTGCACCCAAAAGTCCTGACATGATTAAAACTCGCCATAGACGTTTGTTGTGTTTTGAACAATTGCCTCACAAAGCTCATCTAGGTCCATGTCGCGAACCTCAGCCATGAGCCTTAAAGTATTTGGAATCTGAGCAGGAGTATTCAGTAATCCTCTATTTGGCATTGGAGTTAAAAATGGAGCATCCGTCTCAACAAGAATTCGATTTAGCGGTGCAAGTGCAAGTGCCTCACGTAAATGCGGAGCATTTTTGAAAGTTACAGTCCCAGCAAAAGATAGGTAATAACCATTACTTATGCACTCTCGAGCCATTTCTGCATCACCTGAGTAGCAATGAAAAACAACCTTCTGTGGAGCGCCAACTTCTGCCAAAGTATCGAGGACTTCGCGGTGAGCATCTCTGTCGTGAATCATGACCGCTTTATTCACATCTTTAGCAATCTGAATGTGGCGCTTGAAGGAATAAATTTGTTTTTCCCGACCATCTGGCGCAGTTCGGAAGAAGTCCAAACCGGTTTCACCAATTGCTCGAACACGGGGATGTTGCGCAAGATCGGCTATAACTCTTAAATCGCCTTCAAGATCTGCAGTAACAGGGGCATCATTTGGGTGAAGCGCTACAGCTGCTAAGACACGACCAGGAAACGCTTCTGCACAACGAACTCCCCAAGCCGATTGAACTGCCGAATATCCAACCTGAATGACTCGATCGATTCCGACGCTCTTTGCCTCATCCAAAATTGCTTTAATTGCAGGTGAATCTGGTTCAGACTCTGCAATCAATTCAAGATGCGCGTGATTATCAATGCATGGAGATGTCAGGGCTTCGGGAAGTGGCGCAACTTCACGCTCCTTCTCGAGAGTAAAACGATCTGACATAGATTCTTAAATCTTCTCTTCAAGGCGAGGGAAAAGAACAGCACCCTTTGTGACTTTAGAGCCTGGTTTCAGCTGTCCCCATGTTGCAACATCAGATATTTTTTGAGATGCGAGATCGCTCTCAACACCAAGACTTTCCCACAACGTTTGCGTTGTGGCCGGCATTACTGGATGCAGTAATACAGCAAGCGCCCGAATTGCTTCAGCTGTGTTGTAAAGAATTGCGTCAAGTTCGGTCTTGCGTGAGTCGTCTTTAGCAACAACCCAAGGTTCCTTTTCAGTTACATACCCATTAACTCTTTTACAGAAATCCATAATTGCGTTGATGCCACCTTGGAAATCCAATGCGCAAATCGCTGCATCTGCTTTTTTAACGGTTTCTGCAAGTGATGCTTCAAGCACAGAATCGTGAGCTACTTCCGGAATCTCGCCATCGCAATACTTCTCTACCATCGCAATCAAGCGGGAAGCTAAATTGCCAAAATCATTGGCGAGCTCGCTTGTATATCGAGCACCCATGTCTTCCCATGAGAAAGATCCATCAGTGCCAAATGGAATGGCCCGAAGGAAGTAATAACGGAATGCATCGACTCCAAAATGGTCGGTAATGTCAGAAGGCGCAATTCCTGTGAGCTTGCTCTTACTCATCTTTTCGCCGCCAACGAGCAACCACCCGTGTGCAAAAACTTTTTTTGGTACAGGAAGACCCGCCGCCATCAACATTGCTGGCCAAATCACGGCATGGAACCTAAGAATGTCTTTGCCAACAAGATGGACATCGCATGGCCACGTTTCGGCGAATTTCTTTCCGCCTTCAGATGATGGTTCATCGCCTACACCCACTGCTGTCGCATAATTAAGTAGAGCGTCGAACCAAACATAAACCACTTGCTTGGTATCCCAAGGAACAGGGATTCCCCAATCAAAAGTCGAACGTGAAATTGAAAGATCTTGTACGCCACCTTCAAGAAATGCCAAGACTTCATTGCGAGCGCTCGCGGGTTCGCACGCCTCAGGGTTTGACTTATAACGCTCGATGAGCGCGGGAACAAAGTGACTTAATTTAAAGAACCAATTCTCTTCACTCACATTTTCCACTGGAGTTGAGTGGATTGGGCATTTACCTTCTACCAAATCTCCCGGTAACTTAAATTCTTCACAACCAATGCAGTACGGTCCTTCGTACTTACCTGAATAAATAAACCCTTTATCTTTCAAATCTGACAGGAATCGCTGGACTCGGTCCATGTGGCGAGGGTCGGTTGTCCGAATAAAATCATCATTTGCGATATTGAGATTTTTCCACACTGGTTTCCAGGCATCCTCCACGAGCCGGTCACACCAGTCTTGTGGCGCCACATTGTTTGCAGTGGCCGTATTCAATACTTTCTGGCCGTGCTCGTCGGTGCCCGTCAGGAACCAAACGTTTTCTCCCTTTTGGCGATGCCAACGCGTCAACACATCTCCAGCAACAGTTGTGTAGGCGTGCCCAATATGCGGCGCATCGTTAACGTAGTAGATCGGAGTCGTGAGGTAGAACGCCTTTTGAGATGAGGTCATTATCGAATCTTATCCTTCTGTTGAACCATTACGTCGAAGACAATTCTCTTCGCAACGCCTATTTCCTTCGCAACTGCCACAATTGCTTCTTTTCGAAGCTCACCAGCCGTCTCGCGAGCTAAAACTTTGGCAACTATTTCATCATCACCAAACTCGCGAAGGTCTGGGTTGAATCCTTCGATTACTACTGTGATCTCGCCCAAAATATCTTTTGAGGTAGCCCACGCAATTATTTCGCTGATTGTGCCTCGTGCGACTTCCTCGTACGTCTTTGTCATTTCTCTGCATACTGCAATCTTGCGATCTGAACCAAAAGCGTTCTTCATATCCTCTAATGATTCCAAGAGTCGATGAGGTGCCTCGAAAATAATTATGGTTCGTTCTTCCTCGGCGCGTTGCTCATACCAAGCAAGTCGAGATCCAGATGTTCGAGGGGGGAAACCATCAAAACAAAATGTTGCGCTAGATAATCCAGAGAGTAGAAGTGCGGTAGTTACTGCACTTGGACCTGGCAGCACCTGAATCTGAATGTTGCGAGCAACGGCTTCTCTAGCCAATCGATAGCCGGGATCGCTAATTCCAGGCAATCCTGCATCCGTTACAACGAGAAGATCTTTCCCCGATTCCAAAATGGCAATCAATCCTTCGAGGCGCTCGTTCTCGTTCCCTTCGAAAAAGGAGATGACCTTGGCGTTGTGGCGAATTTCCAAATCTTGGCAGAGACGGGTAAATCGCCTGGAGTCTTCAGCGGCAACATATTCAACGCTTTGAATACTTTCTTTTAACCGCGTCGAAGCGTCGCCGGGATTACCCAGCGGAATGGCAGCCAATATCAACACGGTCATATTCTCTCAGGCTCTAGGCTGTGGGCATGACCGAAATCTCCGCTCGCTCAAGGGATGCGCTCACGGCCCTTGGATTCACGCTTGCGGCTCTCACTCTAAGACTCTGGCACCTTGCAACTCCCAAAGGATTCATCTTTGACGAGGTGTACTACGCAAAAAATGCTCACTCCCTCGTCATGCATGGCGTGGAATTGCAAAAAAATGGTTCGGCCGAATTCATTGTCCATCCCCCAATCGGCAAATGGATCATTGGAGCTGGAATTAAGTTATTTGGATTCAATGAATTTGGATGGAGATTTTCTTCAGCCGTTATCGGTTCAATCTCTGTTGGAATTATTTTTCTTGTCGCGATCAAATTATTTAATAGTTATTTCTTAGCATGCACTGCTGCGCTACTCACGGTTCTCGATGGTCTCCACCTCGTCCACTCGCGCACCGCACTCTTAGATATCTTTTTAATGTTCTTCATACTTCTTTCGTTCTACTTTATTTTGTTGAGCAAGCCTTGGCTCGCAGGAATCTCGCTCGGTTTGGCTTTTGCCACCAAATGGAGCGGGGTGTATTACATGGTTGCTTTCGGCGCATTCCTTTTGTACTCGGATTACCGAATGGCCAAAGCGCTCGAACTTGAAAGACCGATAAAAGTTATTGCCACAAAATCGCTATGGAAACGGCTTCTCCAATTTGGCCTCGTACCTGTTGCAACCTACATAATTTCGTGGATTGGTTGGTTCTTAACTCCACAGGGTTGGAGCCGCAATTGGTCACCGTCAATCCTGAAGTCGTTCATTCATTACCAATCAGAAATATTAAATTTTCATAAAGGGTTAACCGAGGGACACTCATACGCTGCCAATCCATGGAGTTGGCTGATCATGGGCCGACCTACCTCTTTTTTCTACGCAACCCCAAAAAGTTGTGGAACTAATTCCTGTGCCCAAGAAATATTGGCACTTGGCACTCCATTGCTCTGGTGGAGTGCATTAGCTGCTCTTTTTGTCACAATTGGATATTGGGTTGCGCGCCGAGAATGGCAGAGTGGCTTGATTCTCCTTGGCTTAGCTGCCGGTTACCTGCCTTGGTTTTTCTTTCAGAAACGCACCATGTTTACCTTTTATGCAATCGCCTTTGAACCTTTTGTCGTTCTACTAATCATCTATGCACTTTCAAAATTTCTTGAGAGAGATGATCAAGGGAATATCCCACAATCGCGCCTGTATATAACTTATGGCTATCTTGGATTGGTGGCAATCAACTTCATTTATTTCCTACCTATTTATATAGGAAGCGTTATTTCATACAGCAATTGGTACCACCATATGTGGTTTCCATCTTGGATTTAATTAGTTTGCAGCTCGATCGTCATATATAGCCGCTTGCTCTTCAAGTTCCTGATCAAAAAGATCGTTTCGGGATGGAATAGAAAGCTCTTGGAGAATCTCTTGCTCTTCGCTCCATAGACCTGGAACTGTTAAATCAATTACTCGTTTTGGAGCCACTGCTTTTGCTGCAGTTACATACGTTGGCTTTGGCATATTCACTGGCTGCCATCCAGCGCGATCTTTAGGAATTACAACTACACCAGAATGTTCAATTCGCTCAGAAATCGGAATCCAATGCTCTGTTGAATTGTTAGCGTCGCGGTATGAAAGAGTTGAGGTGCGAACAGGGGTTGTTGTCACTTTCTCAAGTGCTTTCATTCTGCGTTCGCGCAATTGAGATGCAACAACTTGGCGACGTACATTTACCGTGTAAATTGCAAGACCTGATATTGGAATAAGCAACATTGACCATGCAATAAATCCAAGAGCTGCAATCGCAATTGATCCAAAAAATAGAGCGGCAAGTGTTGCGAAAATTGTTCTGCGTTGAGCAATTTTCTTGCGCTTTACAGCCGGCTCTTCAAACTCTGGGAGAAGTGAAACTGGTTGTGATCCGACCACCTTCATGGCGCTCTTAAATTTTTCGCCGCTTCTGCCTGAAGAATCTTCGTGGGTAGATATCCACCGCGGCAAGAAATACGCGACCCACATACCCACGATTACAAGGTAGATGAGTCCGGATGCCATGGGTAAAAAATAACTTGTTACAACCCAAAATATGGGGATTTAGACCACTATGTCCGTTTTAAATTAATGGATTTTCTTTCACGAAAGTACTGTGATTTCGCCAATCCCCATTGATGTGCAAGTAGCGAGAACGCAAGCCCTCATATACATAGCCGGCTTTTTCTGCGACTTTTCGAGAGGCTTCATTTTCTGGTCTGAGATTAATTTCTATGCGATGTAACTTCAGTTCTTGGAATGCAAATTCTGTTAAGGCCACTACAGCTCTCGTTGTAAAACCGCGGTTGGCATATCTTTGATCCACCCAATAACCGATGTAGCCACCTCGATAAGCCCCAAGAACGATGCCGCCAAGTGTCACTTGGCCAATAAATCTGTTCTGCGCACCATCCGAGAGCCACAATCCGAATGAATATGAGCGACCGGCTTTAGCTTCCTTGTTTTGAAAATGAATCATTTCAAAATATGTTGGAAGAGGACCCTGATTTTCCAATTCCGGCCGGGTGGCCTCCCAAGGATTCAACCATTCGTGGTTGACGCGTCGTACTTGATTCCAAATATCCCGATCTCTATATCGAAGAGGTCGGAGGGTTAACTCGTGATCACGAACAACAAATGCGCGCTTTGCCATCATATGGCTCGCTCGAGAACCATGACATCCACTATTTCGCCTTTCAAGGCGCCAGGTGAGTCGGCCGCTATCGCAATAAGGCCTTGAGCATCGGAAAGCGTTGCCAGGGTCTCTTGCTCAGCAAGCGGAGTGACAAGCAATGAAGCGCGTTCTTCCAGAGATGCCCGAATTAACGAGGTCTGGCCTATTGGCGATTCAATATCCTGAGTTAGCTGTGCCTTGAGGATGGTTCGATGAATATTGACGGCACCAAGCATGGTGCGAATCATGGGACGAACAAAAAGCTCGGCCGATAAATAAGCCGCAATAGGATCTCCTGGGAGTGTGATGACAGGCGTCTTATCTGGGCCAATCGTTCCAAAATTATGGCGTCCACTATTTTCAATATTGGGATAAATAGTTGTAATTTCACCAAGCTCTCGGAGCACGGCACAAATGAGATCAAAAGATTCGTCATGGCTTTCACCACTGATAACAATTAAATCCGCACGAACAAGTTGATCCTCAATAACTGTCTTCAATTTTTCATGGTTGTCAGGAATTGAATGAACGCGATAACCCATCGCACCCGCTTCCTTAACCGCTGTCGTCAACATCCATGAATTCGTCTCAAACTCATCTTCTGAATCTTGTAAACGATTGCCTGGTTCTACAAGATCATCGCCAGCAGAAATTACAACTACGCGTGGATGGGGTCTGGTCGGAAGGCGATCAAGTCCAATTGATGCAGCGAGGCCAATTTGGGTAGATCGGATCCGTGAGCCCTGTTTAAGCACATGTCGAGAACCCGCATAGATATCTTCGGCAAGAGTTGCTCCGTGGGCATCAAGAAGAGGCATATCAAAGGAGTCGAGAGGCTTTGAAATCGCTAGTAACTGGGTGAGAAAGTCATTCACTCCAGTTAGTTGTTCCATACCCAAACCTTACCCAGAGAGAGCCGAGATTTCCCTTAACTAACTCAAAATTTCACTATTTCCCATAAAGTAAACCTGTGAATCTGGAAGCGATGAAAACCCAATTACGTAAAGAATTGCGGTGGCAACGTAAAGAACATTTCATCGATGACAGCTGGCTGCATATTCTTGACTGCAAAGAATTTAATGACGTTACTCACATCGCGTCTTATATTTCTTACGGATTTGAGCCGCAAACTCGGGATATAAATTCCCGATTACGAGAAGAAGGTCGAGTCGTCCTTGTGCCTCGACTTCTACCTGACAAAGATTTGGAATGGGTCCCTTGGAACGGAGAGAGTGAACCCACGGGAGATGCATTCACTGAAATCAATCGCATCGGAGTTGCAATAGTTCCGGCGCTTCGCGTGGATCGCGAAGGAAATCGATTGGGTCAAGGCGGGGGATCCTACGATCGCGCTCTGCCTCGTTTGCAAGCTTGGACAGTTGCCCTTGTTCATCATGGTGAATTAACGAGCGAAGAAGTGCCTCATGAATTACACGACCAAAAAATGAGCGCCGCCGCTACCCCAGGATTGGTTTTGCGATTTAAATAGCTAGAGATCGCCAAAATGGCGAGCCATAACAATTCGTTGAACTTGGTTCGTTCCTTCATAAATTTGAGTAAGTTTCGCGTCGCGCATCATTCGTTCAACTGGATAATCACTTACGTAACCGTAACCACCAAGAACTTGAACCGCATCGGTTGTAACTTTCATAGCTGTGTCACTTGCAAAACATTTTGCAGCTGCTGAATAAAAAGTTAGGTCTTTCTCTCCTCGCTCACTTTTTACCGCAGCAGAATACGTTAACTCTCGTGCTGCGGCGATATTCATAGCCATATCTGCAAGCATGAATTGAACACCTTGAAATTCGAAAATAGGTTTCTTAAATTGCATCCGCTCATGCGAATATTTCTCTGCAACATCAAAGGCTCCTTGAGCAATTCCAAGAGCCTGGGCAGCAATCGTAATTCTTGTGTGATCCAGAGTTCGCATCGCAAGTGAGAAGCCTGATCCGATGTCTCCTAAGCGGCGATCATCTGGAATTCTTACCGAGTCAAAATAAACTTCTCTTGTTGGCGATCCTCGAAATCCCATTTTTTTCTCGTGCGCGCCGAAAGAGAGCCCGACATCGCTCTTTTCAACGATAAATGCGGTAATCCCTTTTGCTCCCAACTCGGGATCCGTTGTCGCAAGAACTGTGTAAAAATCAGATTCCCCAGCGTTGGAAATCCATTTCTTGCTTCCGTTAATAACCCAGTTGTCACCGTCTTTAACTGCCCTAGTTTTCATGGCTGCGGCATCTGATCCTGCTTCGGATTCCGAAAGACAATATGAAAATCCTGCACCTTTGATTAATTGTGAAAGATACTTTTTCTTTTGATCATCGGTTCCAGCAAGTATGAGTGGTACCGAACCAAGTTTATTCACTGCAGGAATGAGCGATGAAGCTCCGCATACACGAGCTATCTCCTCAATAATTATCACCGTGGCGAGTGCATCCGCACCTTGCCCTCCAAATTTGCTATCAACATGTGCAGCGTACAAATCTGCGCCAACAAGTGCGTCATGAGCTTCCCGCGGATACCTGGCATCCTGATCCACTTCATGGGCAAAAGGAGCAATTTTCTTTTCTGCTAAAGCGCGAACACTTTCTCGCAACTCTCTATATTCGTCGGGAATAAGTGGTTCCATAAATCAAGTATAAAGATGAAAGACGTCTCCGGAATAGATGTGGCGGTCACCTTCCAAGAGTAATTCTCCGCTCAAACCAATCCCCGTGACCTTGCCTTTTTCAATCTGGCCTTCAATTCCATGGACTTCCACGGTCGAACCAACTGTTGATGAAGAACGAGTGTATAACTCCCCGAAATTTGAAGATTGCTCCCAATCGCTCAGTAGTGCGGAGAATTCTTTGAGAATGTGCGCTAGATAGTAATTTCTATCCAGTTCAGTTAATTCATTCAAAAAGAGTGACGATGCTGTTGGTACAGGAAGTTCGTTGCTGGACATTGAGACATTTAACCCAATCCCAACAACAATTCCGTTGCCGTGAGTTTCCGCTAGAACTCCAGCAACTTTTCCATTTGAAATTGAATCAAGAACTAAAACATCATTAGGCCATTTAGTAGAAAATATATTCTTTTGCCTATTTAAAACGTGAACGATGGACATTCCAGCAATGAGAGGAATCCAACCCCATTCGGAGCGATCTCTCTTAGGTTCAATGTAAAACGAGAAGAGCAAAGATCTAGATTTAGTAGCTTCAAAACTTCGGTCGAGTCTTCCCCTTCCGGCACTTTGAAATTCTGCTGTGATTACTTCGCCGTGCAATGGTTCTCTAGACTTCAAATAATTTTGTGTTGAATCAATTTCATCGACGACAGATACCTGCCAGTAGCCGTCTACTAGTAGGTAGGCAAGCTTCTTAACATCAAGAAGTGAAATATTTTCGCCTGTCATTACTATTCCTATTTCTAATAGGGGTCCTTCCCTAGTACCTTAGACCCGTGACTGATGATATTCGTACAACCAAAGGCAAGCTCAACGATTTACGCAAACGTGTTGAGGCCTCCCAAAATGTTGCATCTGAGGCGTCTCTAGAAAAGCGCCGTACCGCGGGCAAGCTCACCGCGCGGGAGCGCTTGACGCTTCTGTTGGATGAAGGTTCATTCGTCGAATTTGATGCATTCTCCACACACCATGCCGATCGGTTTGGAATGGAGAAAAATCATCCTTTAGGTGATGGTGTTGTCACGGGATACGGAACCATCGATGGTCGCACCGTCGCGGTGTACTCACAAGATTTTCTCGTTCTTGGCGGAAGCTTGGGCGAGGTTATGGGAAAGAAAATTACGAAAGTAATGGACTTTGCACTGAAGAGCGGAATACCGATGATCGGTTTGAACGATTCGGGTGGAGCTCGCATTCAAGAGGGCGTTGCTTCGCTAAGCCAATATGGTGAAATATTTAAGCGCAACGTCCGATCTTCCGGCGTGATCCCACAAATTTCCGTCATTCTCGGACCGTGTGCAGGTGGCGCTGTTTACTCTCCCGCAATTACAGATTTCACCATTATGGTTGATGAAAAATCCCATATGTTTATTACTGGGCCAGACGTTATCAAAGCAGTAACCGGCGAAGAAGTAACCATGGAAGAGCTTGGCGGTGCTCGCGCGCACAACACTAAAACCGGTAATTCTCATTACTTGGCTGAAACTGAAGTTGAAGCTCTTGATTATGTTAAAGCCATTCTTTCTTATCTCCCAAGTAATAATTTGGATGATTCACCGATTCTTCCGACAACAGAATCAATGGATAGCTCACCTACCGACAGAGCTCTTGATTCATTAATTCCTGACGACGCTAATAAGCCGTATGACATTCGAACAGTTGTTGAAGCAATCTTGGACGAGGCGGACTTCCTAGAAGTTCACGGTCTCTTTGCTCCAAATATTTTGGTCGGTTTTGGCCGAATTGAGGGACATTCTGTTGGAATTATTGCAAACCAACCATCTCAATTCGCAGGAACTTTAGATATTGATGCATCTGAAAAAGCTGCTCGCTTTGTTCGCACATGCGACGCTTTCGGAATCCCAGTAGTCACAATTGTTGATACTCCCGGATTCTTGCCAGGAACTGAGCAGGAGTGGAATGGAATTATTCGCCGTGGAGCCAAGTTGCTATATGCGTATGCAGAAGCATCTGTACCGCTTGTTACAGTCATTACTCGTAAAGCGTACGGTGGGGCATACATTGTTATGGGATCAAAACATCTTGGTTCAGATATCAACCTTGCATGGCCAACATCTCAAATTGCAGTGATGGGTGCTCAAGGAGCTATTAATATTCTTTATCGCAAGGAAATTGCTGAAGAACCTGCAAAATCTAAAGACCTCCTCGATAAATACGAAGAAGAACTTCTTAATCCTTACATCGCAGCCGATAGAGGCTTTATTGACTCCGTTATCGAGCCTCACCAGACTCGTCAGGAAATAACAAAAGCGCTTCGAGCTCTACGCAATAAGCGGGTAGACCTTCCAACTCGCAAACACGGAAACATTCCGCTTTAGGACTCCTATGGCCATCATTAGACGCCGGAGAAAATTCCGCAAATTTACCGTTCTCTCAGGGACGGCAACCGGTCCAGAAATGAGCGCACTTCAAATCGCGCTAGAAGAGATTGAGCGCAATCAGAATCCAAATCGAGCTTTTCGAGGATCATGGAGTCGATTGAAAATTCAGCAATCACTTCCGAACGAATGGGGCACAACAGCTTCATGACACGTCGCATCATTTTGGCTTCTGCCTCCCCTTCCAGAAAACGACTTCTTGAGTCAGTAAATTTAAGTTTTGATGTACTTGTTAGTGGAGTCGACGAAGAGAACCCAGAGATCACGAAGTTATCTCCATCCGAAATGGTGATTGCTCTCGCGATTCTGAAGGCACACACAGTTAAAATGAATTTTGATTGCGGCAGCAACGCTCTAATTATTGGATGCGATTCCACTTTCGAGTTCGAAGGCGAGTCACTAGGAAAGCCCGGGACACGTGAAAATGCGATTGAGCGTGCACGTCGACTAAGTGGTAAATCTGGACTTTTGCATACAGGTCACTCAGTCATTGATACGACTCAAAATATCGAAGTCTCTGATATTTCAACCGCTCGCGTACATTTTGCGAAGATGAGTGAGGAAGAAATAGAGAATTACGTTGATTCTGGAGAACCCCTCAATGTTGCAGGCGGCTTTACTTTGGACGGTCTGAGCGCGCCATTCATTACTCACATCGAAGGCGATCCAAGCGGAATCATCGGATTATCTCTTCCTACGCTTCGCAAAATAGTTATCAATTTAGGTTTAAAGTGGTCAGATCTCACAAGAGAACAGGTGTGTGCATGACAAAGAAAATCACAGCAGTTCTCATCGCTAACCGCGGTGAAATTGCAGTACGCGTTGCTCGTGCTTGTAGGGACCACGGAATTAAATCGATTGCAATCTATTCGGATGAAGATCGCAATTCTCTGCACGTTGCTCTGGCAACCGATGCATATGCGCTCAATGGATTATCTGCTGCTGAAACATACTTAGATCAGGAAAAAATTCTCGCTATTGCGAAGGAATCTGGCGCTGATGCAGTGCACCCCGGATATGGATTTCTCTCGGAGAACGCAGACTTCGCCGATCGCGTTATTGCAGCGGGATTAGTCTGGATCGGACCTCCTCCTCAAGCCATTCGCGCTCTCGGAGATAAAGTCTCTGCACGAAAAATTGCTGCAGAAGTGGGCGCTCCGTTAGTTGCGGGAACAATCGATCCCGTAGATACAGCTGAGGAAATTATTGCTTTCGCAGAAGAACATGGCCTTCCTGTTGCAATTAAGGCTGCCCACGGTGGTGGCGGACGCGGACTTAAAGTCGCTTACAAAATGGAGGACATCCCCGAACTATTTGCATCAGCGGTTCGTGAGGCAATTACAGGCTTTGGTCGCGGTGAATGTTTTGTTGAACGCTACTTGGATAAGCCTCGACATGTAGAGACACAAGTTCTTGTGGATGCTCATGGCAATGCAGTCGTAGTTAGCACACGCGATTGTTCGCTTCAAAGGCGTCACCAAAAACTTGTAGAAGAAGCTCCTGCGCCCTTCTTAACGGAAGCACAGGAAAAGCAGCTGTACACCTCTTCAAAAGCCATTATGAAAGCTGCGGGGTACGTTGGTGCCGGAACGTGTGAGTTTTTGATTGGCTCAGACGGGACTATCTCATTCCTCGAAGTAAATACACGCTTGCAGGTTGAACACCCAGTCAGCGAAGAAGTTACCGGAATAGATTTAGTTCGTATGCAATTTCGAATTGCCTCAGGAGAAGCAATCAGCCCAATTGACCCTGTTGTAAGAGGGCATAGCATCGAATTTCGAATTAATGGCGAGGATCCAGGCAATGGATTCCTTCCATCTCTTGGAACAATCACAACATGGGAAGTTCCAGATGGTCCTGGCGTTCGTATAGATGCAGGTTTTGATCACGGTCATACGGTCGGGTCTCACTTTGATTCATTGCTAGCCAAACTAATTATTACAGCAGCAACCAGAGAAGAAGCTATCGAACGTGCAAGAAGAGCGCTGAAAGAGTTTGAAATTGGCGGACTTGCAACAGCTCTTCCTTTCCACCGAGCAATCGTTGAAGATCCAAATTTCACAGAAGATTTCAAGGTTTACACCAGCTATATCGAGAAGGAATTTAAAAATACAATTCCTGCATTTAGCTATAAACAAGGAGTTGCTGAATCAAAAGCAGCAGAACAAAAAGTCGTCGTTGAAATCGACGGACATCGTTTTGAAGTCGTGCTCCACACTCAAGAACAAAGCCAAAAGCGCCGTAAAGTTAAAAGTAATGTGCTCGGAAAATCCTCTGGGAACAGTGTCGATAGCCCGATGCAAGGAACAGTTGTAAAGATTCTCAAAGCCAACGGTGATCGAGTAGTCCAAGGTGACCTCATCGTTGTACTAGAGGCCATGAAAATGGAACAACCGTTAATCGCTCACAAAGACGGCATCATTGCAAAGTTGAGCGTTGGAGTTGGGCAAACTGTCGCAAGCGGGCAAAATTTATGCGTGATTGAAGAGACTCCTTAATTCTTTGATTCTGCAGTAAATTGCTCGCATGAGCGATCTATATTCTGACCCAATTGGTACTGCGGAAGCAGCAGCTAAGAAACTTCAAACGTTGACTGGTAAAAGCAAGCACCATGTCGCACTCGTCATGGGATCAGGATGGATTGATGCTGCAGATAGCTTGGGAGTACCAACTCATGAGTTTGAAGCCACTGATCTCCCGGGTTTCTTACCTCCTACGGTTGTTGGTCACGGAGGAAAAATTCGCTCCTACGATTTGCAAGGTCCTCATGGAATCGTCAGCGCTCTTGTATTTCTCGGCCGAACGCATCTTTACGAAGGAAAAGGGATTGAACCGGTTGTTCACGGGGTTCGTACAGCTGTAAAGGCTGGTTGCGATGTCGTTGTTCTTACAAATGCATGCGGAGGAATCAATAGGGATTACCAAGTTGGGCAACCTGTATTAATTCGTGATCATTTATCTCTAACTGGAGTCAGTCCACTTATTGGTGCAAATTTCGTTGACCTTACCGATTGTTATAGCAAGCGCATACGAGCACTCGTGAAAGCAGAAGATCCAACTTTGGTTGAAGGCGTGTACGCACATTGGCGAGGACCTTCATACGAGACACCTGCTGAAATTCATATGATTCGCACAATGGGTGCAGATCTAGTCGGAATGTCTACAGTCCCCGAAGCTGTAGCTGCTCACGCACTTGGTGCCGAAATTTTGGGCATATCTCTAGTGACAAATGCAGCGGCTGGAATTACGGGCGAGAAGTTAAGTCATGAGGAAGTTATGGCAGCTGGAAAAGCTTCCGCTGGGAGAATTGGCGCACTGTTGGCGAAAGTTTTACCTCAGCTATGAGCCCTGATTTGATTGCAGAAGTTGAGGAGTGGATTGCACTCGACCCAGATCCGCGCACCGCTTCACAACTTCGCGAATGGCTTGAACAAGGAAATGAGATTGAACTAAAAAGATCATTCTCTGGATTTTTGCAATTTGGAACTGCCGGTTTACGTGGCCCAATCGGACCTGGTCCCTCATGTATGAATCGAGCTGTAGTCCAACGCGCGTCAGCCGGTATTGCGGCATACATGAAGAAGCGAGGTCTAACCAGCGTAGTGATTGGTCGAGATGCAAGATATGGCTCGGAAGATTTCACAGAAGAATCAGCGCAAATATTTACTGGTGCAGGTATGAAAGTTTGGGTTCTCCCTCGGCCATTCCCAACGCCAGTCCTTGCCTTCGCTGTAAATGCACTCAAAGCTGATGTTGGAATAATGGTTACAGCTAGCCACAATCCTCCCCAAGATAATGGTTACAAGGTCTATCTCGGGGGAAGCGTGGACGGTGTGCGTTACGCCGGTTCTCAAATTGTTCCGCCAGCAGATGAAGAGATTGCTGCAGAAATTGCGAAAATTGGATCACCTCAACCCAAAGGTGCACATTGGGAAATCTTGAACGATGATGTATTTGATCAATATGTCCAAGCAACATCTTCGCTAGCTCGAATTCACGGGGATGTACAAGTCGTTTACAGCGCCATGCATGGTGTTGGAACAGAAACTCTCCTCGCAACTTTTGACGCTGCTGGATTTAACAAGCCAATTCTTGTTGAAGCTCAAGCACAACCAGATCCAGATTTTCCAACTGTAAAATTCCCAAACCCGGAAGAGCCAGGGGCAATCGACCTTTCACTTGCTTTAGCCGAGGAAATTAGCGCCGATCTTGTGATTGCAAACGACCCAGATGCAGATAGATGCGCCGGGGCCATTCACGTTCCTGGGGTCGGATGGCGAATGCTTCGAGGCGATGAAGTTGGGGCGATTTTGGGCCATTACATAGCAACGACCATGAAGGAAAGCTGCTTTGGAAAATCATTTGCTAACTCGATCGTTTCTTCATCCATACTTGGAAAAATTGCGCGCTTTCATGGAATTGAATTTCATGAAACTCTTACAGGATTCAAATGGTTGGCGAAAATCCCAAACCTACGATTTGGTTATGAGGAAGCACTTGGGTACGCGGTGGATGCCACATCCGTCAACGACAAGGATGGAATTTCGGCTGCTCTCTTACTTGCACAATGCGCAGCTGAATTAAAGAGAGATGGACATTCTCTTGCTGGATATCTTGCTTCCATTTGGGAAACTTACGGATATCACGGGACAGAACAGATTTCGATCCGCGTGAGCGATATTTCCCTCGTTGATGAAGTCCTCACCAAGTTACGTTTACATCATCCAGAGTCAATAGCCGGGGCAGCTTTAACGCAATTTATAGACCTTACCGCGCCACAAGGAGATTTGCCTCCTACGAATGGAGTGACGATGTGGTTTGGAGAGTCAATCCGAATCATTGTGAGACCAAGTGGAACTGAAGCGAAATTGAAGTGTTACATAGAAGTTTCGACTGCTGGTGGTAGCACGTTAGATATTGCTGCTGTGAATGAAAAAGTTGCTCAGATTAAATCTGAAATGATGGACCTACTTAAGGTTTAACTTTTCCTGACTTAATTGCTGCCTCTGCTTTTAGAACTACGGGAATGTAAGGACTTCCTAAAGCCGGAATGAGCAAGTCAATTCCACCATCCTTAAATGTATATTCTTTTCCATAAATTCCATTCGCTCCATCAAGGACATCTGAAAAAGATTGATTCTTGACGCCGTTTGAAATCACATCGAATGCCGCAATATCGACTCTCTTTCGAATAGCACCCAATAGAACCGATTTTGCCTTTGCGGTTTTAATAAAAAATTGCTCAGGCAAAACACCTATGTATCTAAGTGGCTTCTTTGCGGTTGAAATAGCAGCCACGGCATCAATTACATCCGAGCTCTGATTCCACGTTGAGTAAAAAACATCAGCACCGCGCTTGGCCATCGCCAGCGCATCTGTTGCTGGATTCATTCCCCAATTTTGGGGAAGGAGAACTATTTTAGGTTTAACGCTCTTAGCACCTTGCAGAAAGGCTTTCGTCAGGTCTCGCAAATTGGTTCGATCAACGTCAAGCAGTATTGCAATTTTGCCGGTCTTGGATGCAGACGCCGCCAACACACCAGCTAGATAACTGGATTGGGCTTCATTAAAAACCATGCACTCAACATTCAACTGACCTACATTTGAATTATCGATGATTGCGAACTCAGTTTTGGGAAATTCGTCGATTGCGACTGCAAGAGAGGATTGAAAGCCGTATCCGATGAGCAAGATTGGATTGTAATTCGCAGTCGCAAGCGTGCGGATTTTCAACAATCTATCTAAGTCAGTTCCGTCAGTTAAAACTTCACGTAGAGCGAGGGGTCCAAGCCCATATTTCTTTTTTGCTTTATCGATGCCAATACCTGCAGCATCATTTATTCCGCCATCCTTACGTCCGCCCATATCGTAAATAACTGCGATTTTTGAAGTGCTCGCATGAGCGCTTATAGATACAGGGGCCAAAAGGGCGGCAATCACCACGATCACCAAGGTGACGCGGCTTTTAACCACGGGGAATCAGGCCCATCGCATCGTAAGTTTTCTTTAAAGTATCTTCGGCAACAGCGTTTGCTTTTTCTGCGCCTATTTTCAAAATGCGTGTCAATTGCTCTGGGTCTTTGAGAAGTTCTTGAGTTCTCTCCCGCACTGGCCTGAAGTATTCAACTACAACTTCCGCAACCGCACCTTTCAAGTCTCCATAGCCTTTGCCAGCAAACTGGTTTTCGAGATCAGCGATGCTAGATCCTGAAAGTGCGCTATGAATCGTGAGCAAATTTGAAACGCCAGGTTTTTCACTTTGATCAAATTTGATTTCTCTACCAGTGTCTGTCACAGCACTCTTGATTTTCTTCGCGTTAACCTCAGGTGCATCAAGAATATCGACAACTCCAGCTGGAGATGAATTTGTTTTACTCATCTTTGCATTTGGATCTTGTAAATCGTTAATTTTGGCAGCAGCTTTAGTTATATATGCCTCAGGAATAGTAAAAATTTCTTTATAGGTGCTATTGAATCTTTGGCCTAAGTCACGAGTGAGCTCAATATGCTGTCGTTGGTCTTCGCCAACTGGAACATATTTAGCTTGATAGAGCAAAATATCTGCAGCTTGCAAAATTGGGTACGTGAATAATCCGACCACAGTTCGATCTGCTCCACTTTTTTGACTCTTATCCTTAAATTGCGTCATGCGACCTGCTTCACCAAATCCAGTGAGACATTCCATGACCCAACCAAGTTGATTATGTGCAGGGACATGGGACTGCATGAACAGAGCACACTTAGCTGGATCCAATCCAAGGGCGAGTAATTGAGCCGTGGAGGTCAACGAACGTTCGCGGAGAATCTTGGGGTCAACTTGAACAGTGATTGCGTGCAGATCTACTACGCAATAAAACGCGTCATGGCTCTCTTGAAGCTCTACCCATTGTTTTAAAGCGCCGAGATAATTACCGAGGTGAAAGGAGCCACCTGTTGGCTGAATTCCCGAGAGGATACGTTCTTTACTCATGTGGCGCATCTTTCCATTCATTATGAGAGATGAGTAATTGCCCAGCTCTCTTTCCTTCTATAGACAAGACAGTAATTCTAAGGTTTTCGTACTGCAAAGCGTCATGTATTTCCGGAATGCGGCCTAACGCATGCATAACGTATCCGCCAGCAGTCTCATACGGACCTTCTGGTAAGGAAATTCCAGTTTCATCATAAAGATCTTCAAGTGAGATAAGGGCATCAACTTCAAAATCCCCGGTGCGGCTTTGAGGAGTGACCTCCTCCTCTACCTCATCGTATTCATCATGGATATCTCCGATGAAGCATTCAACTAGATCTTCTAGAGTGACGATTCCATCCGTTCCGCCATATTCATCGAGAACGATTGCAAGATGTTGACGCTTGGCTCGCAATTCGCTGAGCGCCGGCAAGACTCCTTTTGTTCCAGGAAGAAATGTCACTGGCCTGATGATGTCTAAAAGTGTTGCAGTAGGTCGACTTACATGAATATTGAGCAAATCTCTTACGTGCAGAAAACCAATAACTTCATCGCTGCTTCCGCGAGTGACCGGGTAGCGGGAGTGTGCGCTTTCAACGGCAATCTTCATTGCATCATCAATGGTGGTGCCAACATCAAGAAATTTTACTTCCGTTCGAGGAACCATAATTTCGTGCAGAGCCATATCCCCCGAATTGAAAACTTCTTCAACAATGTCACGCTCTTCATCAGTAAGCGCCGTATGGCCAGTAACAAGATCTACAAGTTCGGCTTCAGACATTTCGCTTCGAGATTCTTCGGCTTTGAGACCAAATATTTTTACAACCGCGTCAGTTGATTTTGAGAGCAACCAAATTGTTGGACGAAAAAGTTTGGCAAGTTGATCAATGATTCCTGCAGAAGCGAGCGCAATAGACTCTGTTCTGTAGATTGCCAACCGTTTTGGAACCAATTCACCAAAAACGAGAGATACATAAGCAATCACAATGGTGACGGAGACAAGCGAGAGAGTCGTTGCGACTCCGTGCGAAAGGCCCCACTTTTCAAATGCCGGAATTACAAAGGACGTGCCTAATCTTTCAGATCCCAGCGCTGCCGAGAGAAAGCCGCAAAATGTAACCCCGATTTGAGCAGCAGCTAAAAAACGATTTGGATTCTGGGTCAGCGCCCCAACCCTGGCGCCTCGCTTACCTTTACTTTGAAGTTGGCGGACCTGGGAATCCCGAAGCGACAAAAGGGCGATTTCTGCGGCCACAAAGAGGGCGGCTAACCCGATGAAAAATAGGACCAGACAGATGTCAAAGATGAGCTGGCCGACTGTGCCGAAAGCCGCTTTCTCCAATATTTGCCTTTGCATATCAGCCATGACCCTAGGGTATCGTGAGCACCCTCAAGTCAGCGCTGACAAGAGCGCTAGTTAAAGCTAGCGAAAGTTCCACTCCCACGGATCGTCGGGCACGTACCTGCCCGGAGAAGGAGCCTTAACATGGCATCAGTCGTTTTCGACTCAGCATCACGTATCTACCCAGGCACAACCAAGCCTGCCGTCGACAAACTTAATCTCACCATTGCAGATGGTGAATTTCTTGTTCTTGTCGGCCCATCTGGTTGTGGAAAATCAACATCCCTTCGCATGCTTGCGGGACTTGAGGAAATTGACTCAGGCTCAATTCGCATTGGCGATCGAGATGTTACAAACGTTGCACCAAAAGACCGCGATATTGCGATGGTCTTCCAGTCATACGCTCTTTATCCGCACATGTCAGTAGCTGAAAATATGGGCTTTGCTCTGAAGATTGCGGGTATCGATAAGGTCGAGCGCGATCGTCGCGTTCTTGAAGCTGCAAAGCTTCTTGATTTGGAACCGTATCTTGATCGCAAACCAAAGGCACTATCTGGCGGACAGCGCCAGCGCGTTGCAATGGGCCGCGCTATCGTGCGCGAACCTCAAGTTTTCTTGATGGACGAACCACTTTCAAACCTTGATGCCAAACTTCGTGTTGCAACTCGTACCCAAATTGCAGCGCTACAACGTCGTCTTGGAATCACAACTGTCTATGTCACACACGATCAAGTCGAAGCCATGACAATGGGTGACCGTGTAGCTGTAATGAAGGATGGGCTTCTTCAGCAAGTAGATACACCTCGCAATCTTTACGATAGCCCAGCAAACGCATTCGTAGCAGGATTTATTGGCTCTCCAGCCATGAATCTCTTGATTGCTCCCGTTGTTGGCGGCAAAGGCAAGCTTGGAGATTACACATTTGATGTTCCAGCTTCTGCCGGTTCTTCTGTCATTGTAGGAATTCGCCCAGAAGGGTTCACACCTTCTTCTGCAGGATTCCATGTCAACGTCGAAGTTGTTGAAGAGCTTGGTGCAGATGCATTCGTTTATGGAAATCCTGGAGAAGCGGATGTGAAATTTGCTAATTCAACAGACGAAGGCGCACAAATAATTGTCCGTTGGGATCCAAAGAACCCACCAAAGCCAGGACAGAGCATCACTGTTACAGCAAACCCAGATGCAATTCACCTTTTCGATGTGAATACTGGTTTGAGAATCAATTAACCATATCCATTAAAAAAGCCCAGCCATTTGGCTGGGCTTTTTTACTTTTAAGAGTAATTACGCCATAGCTTTCTTGAGGTTCTCATCGATTGAATTCAAGAACTCTTGAGTGGTCTGCCAAGGAGCATCCTTCGAAATCAAAAGTGCTAAGTCTTTTGTCATCTTGCCTTGCTCCACTGTCTCAACGCAAATACGTTCCAACGTCTTTGAGAATGCAGCGAGCTCAGGATTATTGTCCAACTTTGCGCGGTGTGCCAAGCCTTGCGTCCAAGCAAAGATGGATGCAATTGGATTTGTAGAAGTGGCTTTACCAGCTTGATGATCGCGGTAGTGACGGGTCACAGTTCCGTGAGCAGCTTCTGATTCACAGACCTTTCCATCCGGTGTCATCAACACAGAGGTCATAAGACCAAGTGAGCCATATCCTTGCGCAACCGTGTCTGATTGGACATCACCATCGTAGTTCTTACAAGCCCAGACGTAACCGCCAGGCATGCGAAGTGACATTGCGACCATGTCGTCAATTAAGCGATGCTCATACCAAATTCCCGCCGCATCAAATTGTGCCTTGAATTCGGCTTGATAAATTTCTTCAAAAATATCTTTGAATCGTCCATCGTATGCCTTCAAGATTGTGTTCTTGGTCGATAGGTACACAGGGAAATTACGAAGAAGCCCATAATTGAGCGATGCGCGGGCAAAATCGCGGATTGAATCATCTACGTTATACATTGCAAGAGCAACGCCTGAAGACTCAAAATCAAATACTTGATGTGTAATAGCTGGAGAGCCATCCTCTGGAACAAATGAAAGAGTCAACTTTCCTGGGCCAGGTACTTTGAAATCAGTCGCTTTATATTGGTCACCGAACGCATGGCGGCCGATAACGATTGGCTTGGTCCAATGAGGTACTAGGCGTGGAACATTGCTTATGATGATTGGCTCGCGGAAAATCACTCCCCCAAGAATGTTGCGGATTGTTCCGTTAGGAGATTTCCACATCTTCTTAAGGCCAAATTCTTCGACACGTGCTTCGTCAGGAGTGATGGTTGCGCACTTGATACCGACGCCATGCTTCTGAATTGCGTGAGCTGAATCAATAGTCACCTGATCATCAGTGGCATCACGATTTTCCATTCCAAGATCGTAATATTCAAGATTTACATCCAAGTAAGGCAGGATGAGTGAATCCTTGATGAACTGCCACATAATGCGCGTCATTTCATCGCCATCAAGCTCCACAACGGTTCCAGTGACTTTAATCTTGCTCATTGTTTCCACTTTCTTCTCTCGCTAATTATTTTTATATTTTGTTACCGAAATGGTTTTTACAAATCTTTTACATCTGCTTGCTTTGCGCGGACCGCTTCAGCGGCAGCCTTAAGAGCTTCGACTTCTTCTGGGGCCAACGAGCCTTCGACGACTTTAAGGACACCAGATTTTCCGATTGTTGCCTCAACACCGAGGTAAACGCCATTAATTCCGTACTCGCCATCAACCCAAGCACATACCGGCATAACTTCACCGGAATCTTCAATAACCGCTTTCGCCATTCGAGCTGCTGCTGCGGAAGGCGCGTAATACGCTGAACCGGTTTTGAGTAATGCGACTACTTCAGCGCCACCATTGCGTGTGCGATCAACAAGTTCAGCAATATCTGCTTCGCTCAATAGCGTTGAAAGTGGCTTTCCATCAACCGTGCAACGGCTTGGAACCGGAACCATTGTGTCTCCATGAGAACCAAGAGTGAGTGTCTTAACCGAACCAACAGATACTCCAAGTTTTTCAGCAACAAAATTTGTGAATCTGGCTGTGTCCAACATTCCAGCTTGACCCATTACCTTGTTTTTCTTAAATCCAGTAGCAAGTTGTGCAAGAGCTGTCATTTCATCAAGCGGATTAGATACAACGATGATTACAGCTTCAGGAGAGTGTTTTGCAATATTTTCAGCGACTCCACGCACAATGCCTGCGTTGACACCAATTAAATCCATGCGAGACATTCCTGGCTTGCGAGGCAGTCCGGCAGTAATTACAACAACATCGGAGTTAGCTGTTGCTTCATAGCCGCCACCATCGGCCGTTGTTGTAGCTCCAACAACTTTGGTTTCAAATCCTTCAATAGATCGTGACTGATTCATGTCGAGTGCTAAACCCTCTGGCTTGCCTTCAACGATATCGGTGAGAACAACGGTTTCAAAGAGGTTGTATTCCGCAAGTCGTAGCGCGGTTGTCGAACCATAAAATCCAGCTCCAACAACAGTAACTTTACCTTTGAGATTCTTCTTCTCCGACATGATGCACCTTTCCAAAACCCCTGTAAATAGTGATCTATACGGGGTGAATATTACCTCGCGTGCGGCAGTGTCAGCGACACTACAAAAAGGGTTCCCGCTATAAGAAGTGGTAGAAATAACTCAATCCTGCGCTTCATTCCGATGATGAAATATCTCGTATAGGCGTAGCCAGCCATTCCAATGGCGAGTAGAAGAGATCCACTCCTAACTTTTCCAAAGACCGAGAGCACAATTCCAATAATGATGAGTGCTAGCCCGAGAATATGAAGTTTTCTAAGAGTAAACGTTTGCTTCATTTTTATCGCGTGAAACTTTCTACGACATTGGCAAGCAACATTGCGCGAGTCATAGGGCCAACTCCACCTGGCATAGGTGCGATAAAGGATGCAACGTTTGCAACATCAGGATGTACATCTCCACGTAATCCTTCAGGAGTTCGAGTGATACCCACATCAAGGACAACAACACCTTCTTTGACCATATCGGGAGTGAGTAGATAAGCGCTACCTACCGCCGCAACAATAATGTCTGCACGCTTCGTGTGTTCTTTAACATTGCGAGTTCCAGTGTGCGTAATAGTGACGGTTGCATCATCACCTTTTCTAGAGAGCATTAAACCGAGTGGTCTTCCTACTGTTATCCCACGGCCCATGACTACAACTTCTGCACCTTTCGTGGAGATGTCGTATCTTCGCAAAAGTTCAATGATGCCTCGCGGGGTGCACGGTAAAGGTGCAGGCTCGCCCAGTACTAATTTTCCGAGGTTAAGTGGGTGCAATCCATCTGCATCTTTAGAGGGATCTATAGCTTCAAGAACTTTATTTGCCGACATTCCTCGAGGAAGAGGAAGTTGGACGATATATCCTGTGCATTCTTTCGCACTATTTAAATCAGCTATCGCAGCGAGGACATCTTTCTCGCTTGCCGTTTCTGGGAGATCAACTCGTATGGATTGAATGCCGACTTCTGCACAATCGCGGTGCTTACCACCGACGTATGAGTGAGACCCAGGATCATCTCCAACCAACACTGTGCCAAGACCCGGCTTCGTTGCCATCTGATCAACAAGCTTTTTAAGTTCGGCTTTAATAGCCTTTGCTGTAGCTTTTCCATCGAGTATTTTTGCGGTCACGGGTTTATTCTAACCTTTCGCTTTAAGCGTGTGAGAAATGTCGAGTGCCCGTAAAGAACATTGCTATTCCGGCTGCTTCTGCTGCAGCAATAACCTCTTCGTCTCGAACAGATCCACCTGGTTGAACAACAGCGCTCACTCCGGCGTCAATCAGAATTTGCAGTCCGTCGGCAAAGGGGAAAAATGCATCACTTGATGCAACACTCCCCTGTGCACGTTCACCAGCACGTGAAACGGCTAGCCGTGCAGAATCAACTCTGTTGACTTGACCCATTCCAACACCAACCGACGCACCTTCGTGCGCGAGAAGAATCGCATTGCTTTTCACTGCTCGCACAGCTCTCCACGCGAATTCCAAATCTTTAAGCATTTGATCTGAAACTTTCTCACCGCTTACTTGCTTCCATTGCGACGAATGATCTCCCGCCGCATCCACAAGATCACTATCTTGAAATAGCGCTCCACCCGATATTGGACGCAATTCAACTTTAGGAATCTGATACCCATCGATTGTAAGAATTCGAATCGACGGCTTCTTTGAAAGAATTTCAATAGCTTCTGCTTCGAAAGAAGGCGCTATGACAACTTCAGTAAAAATCTCAGCCAGTTTCAAAGCCATTGTCTTTGTGATTGTGCGATTTGCAGCTACTACTCCACCAAAAGCAGAGACCGGATCACATTCGTGCGCCTTTGCATGGGCTACAGCGATATCGGAAGAGATGGCAATTCCGCACGGATTTGCATGCTTGATGATTGCGACGCAGGGCTCGCTGTGATCGAAAGCCGCTCGGAGGGCTGCATCGGCATCGGTATAGTTATTGAAAGACATCTCTTTCCCATGAAGCTGCTTCGCTCCAGAAATTCCAACGCTTTTTCTCCCGACTGATGTGTAAACGGAAGCTTGTTGATGTGGATTTTCTCCATAACGCAATCCTGCAATGCGCTCCCAAATTTCTCCGCGCCACTCATCTGCAGAATCAGTGCGTTCGCCTAACCATGTGGCGATTGCGAGGTCATATTCTGCCGTTCTGCGGAAAGTCGTCATAGCCAATTTGGTGCGCTCTTCGAGTGTAAAGCCACCTTGGTTCAGAGCAGTAAAGAGTTGGGAGTACTGGGATGGATCAGAGATGACGGCAACTGAGCCATGATTCTTAGCTGCTCCTCGGAGCATACTTGGACCACCAATATCTATCTGCTCGATACATTCGGCAAAATCGTCGGTTGATGCGATTGTTTGTGCGAACGGATATAGATTAATGATGATCAAATCAAATGGTGCGATGTTTTGACTTGCAATCGCTTCTAAGTGTTCAGGATTATTTTGGTCAGCCAAAATGCCGCCATGAATTCTTGGATGCAAAGTCTTGACTCGCCCACCCATCATTTCAGGGAATCCCGTGTAATCCTCGACCGGAATTACAGGAATACCGGCGGCAGCAAGATTTTTTGCGGTTGACCCGGTGGAGAGAATTTCAATTCCCGCACTCGTCAATGCGCTACCTAGTTCAATGAGTTGAGTCTTGTCATAAACACTTACAAGTGCTCGGCGAATGGCTTTACGGGAACTCATGATTCTCCTATTTTTCGAGACCAACAGCAGCAAATGTTTTGAGCGTCTCGACAATGAGTTTGCGCTCCTGAATCTTAATGCGTTCATGCAGGGACTCTTCAGTATCTTCCGGGCTAATTTCGACGCTAATTTGGGAGATAACTTTGCCCGTATCCACCCCGGCATCTACCCAATGAACAGTGCTCCCAGTTATTGAAGCTTTTGCAGCTAAAGCATCACGCACGGCATGAGCTCCAGGGAAAAGAGGCAGAAGAGCTGGGTGAGTATTTATTGTCGGGAATTCATTTACAAATGCTTCTGGAAGAATTCGCATAAATCCCACGCTCACCACTAAATCCACACCCTCTTTACGCACGAGGTTTGCCAATTCTGCTCCCCACGTCACACGCGAATCGTAAAGAGAAAAATCTACGAGCGTGCTTTTAACGCCAAACTCTTTTGCAACGTCAAGAACGTGTGATTGGCGGTCGGAGATGAGCTCAACCACTTCAACATTGAGTTGGTCATCTTTCACTGCTTGCAGGATTGCACGCGCTAAAGAGCCTGATCCTGAAGCTAACAGGAGGATCCGCTTAGCCACGTTTAACAAATTTCTTAAATAATGTGGGAACGTAAAAAAATGCAAGCGCAATTACTAGCGCACTCAGTGCAGCGATTGACGTTGTCCGCTCTGGAAGTATGCCCGTCCGTCGCATAGATGGCGTGAGGAGTTCTCCTGAGGCGAAATATGAAAGTTCCCAGACAAAAAAGGAGGACATGACAAAAGTTCGCAAAAGCTCTCGATTTCTTGTGCTCCACTCACGATGTACTCGAGTGATAACGAAATATGAGGCAAAAAATAGGAATGGCCAGAAAACTATTCCAACAATCAGGTTTGGATGGCGGCCTGTGGGTAACGCTCCTAATATTGGAATTGCTGGGATTTGATGCAGTGTGAAAACCGACGATGTAACCATGGTGTGCGCCCCAAGACTAAAGCCCGATCCAGTCAAGTAAGCCAGAGATGCAAGTGCCATATTTGGAAGATATAAAATTTGAAGACCAGTAAATAAAAGTCCCCCAATTATTCCTGGTTGAATTACTACGGATAAATCATGAAGTACATTCCAATGAGCAATCATAGAAATAGAAAGCGCTACGGCCGCCACTCCCCAAGCAATTGCGAAGAAGTAGACCAATACCCCAAGCGCTGGACGTGGATTAAAAGTAAATGTTGAAACTAAAGCTGTAATTCCTGCACACAAGCCTGCGTAGTACCACATGGGAGCGACTGTTGCAGTAGTCGTAGAAATAGCCAATGCAACTGCAATCAAAGTATAAAAAAGAACATAAAAAATTCTAGCTGCGCGCAACTTGGGAGAAACTTCAACAACTCTTAAGAAGGTACGTCTTACTGCCCACATCGGAAAAATAATTGCGCCGAGCGGAAGTACGGAAAGAAAACCTGATCCTTGGGCTGATGCCGCCGAGAGTTTGAAAGGAGATAAATGGGCTCCCAGCCAGAGCCAGACTGCACCTCGAATAGGATCGGATGTATTTCCGCTAGTGCTTCCTGCGGTTGACCACGCAAGTAAGGCAATAAATATTGCTGGAAATAAAGTTAGCGCCGCGCCTTTGGATGCCTGTATCAGGGAGATCGAAAGGACGCGGCGCAACACGATTATTAGCCCTTCAGGATTTGACGCATAAGTTCAGCGGTTTCACTTGGAGTCTTTCCAACTTTCACGCCTGCTGCCTCGAGTGCTTCTTTCTTTCCTTGAGCTGTACCTGATGATCCAGAAACAATTGCGCCTGCATGGCCCATTGTTTTGCCCTCAGGAGCGGTAAATCCTGCAACATAACCAACAACTGGCTTTGTTACATATTCTGCAATGAAAGCTGCAGCGCGTTCTTCAGCATCGCCACCAATTTCACCAATCATTACGATTGCATCGGTATCGGGATCGTCTTGAAAAGCTCTGAGGCAATCGATATGTGTAGTTCCAATAATTGGATCTCCACCAATTCCAACAGCGGTTGAGAAACCAAAATCTCTTAGCTCATACATCATTTGATAGGTAAGAGTTCCGGATTTTGAAACTAAGCCGATTCTTCCTGGTCCTGTGATGTCGGCTGGAATAATTCCAAGATTAGAGAGTCCGGGACTTATTAATCCTGGGCAGTTTGGACCAACTATTCGAGTTGTTCCTTTGCTCTGTGAATATGCAAAGAAAGCAGCGGTGTCGTGGACTGGGATTCCCTCAGTGATGACAACCACGAGCGGAATAGCTGCATCAATCGCGTCGATTACTGCAGCTTTTGCGAATTTTGGTGGAACAAATACAACAGATGCATTGGCTTGCGTTGCTGCCATTGCTTCAGCAACAGTGTTAAAGACTGGAAGAGTTTTTCCAGCAATCTCAACAGATTGCCCACCTTTGCCCGGAGTTACTCCGCCAACTACATTTGTTCCAGAAACAATCATGCGCCCTGTGTGTTTGGTGCCTTCTGATCCAGTCATTCCTTGGACGATGAGGCGCGTATCTTTATTAATGAAGATAGCCATTATTTAGCCGCCAATTCCGCAGCCTTTGCAGCTGCTCCGTCCATAGTGTCCAATTGCTGAACTAATGGGTGCGCTGCTTCATTAAGAATGCGGCGCCCTTCCAAGACATTGTTGCCATCGAGTCGAACCACAATTGGCTTAGTTGCTTTATCGCCCAAAATACTAAGAGCACTAACGATTCCATTAGCTACTGCGTCGCAAGCCGTGATTCCGCCAAATACATTGACAAAAACGCTTCGAACATCGGCATCACCTAAAATGATTGAGAGGCCATTAGCCATGACTTCAGCTGATGCTCCTCCTCCGATATCAAGGAAGTTTGCTGGTTTAACGCCATATTTCTCGCCCGCATAAGCGACAACATCCAAGGTGCTCATAACGAGTCCGGCTCCGTTACCAATGATTCCAACTTCGCCATCTAGCTTCACGTAGTTGAGATTGAGTTCTTTCGCTTTAGCTTCAAGAGGATTTGCTGCGGCATGATCGACGAGGTCTGCATGGTTTGCGTGACGGAATTCTGCATTGTCATCAAGAGTGACTTTGCCATCAAGAGCAACAACGCGGCCATCCTCGGTTTTAACCAATGGGTTGATTTCCATGAGTGTTGCATCTTCGGCAACGAAAGCTGCCCAAAGTTTTACAAGTACATCCGCTACTTGATCTTGGACGTCGGCAGGAAATTGTCCAAGTTTTGCAATCTCTTTAGCCTTATCGAGAGTGACTCCAACATTTGGGTCAATTCCCACACGTGCCAATTTTTCAGGTTGTGTCTTTGCGACTTCTTCGATTTCCATGCCACCAGCAACAGATGCCATTACAAGGAAATTTCTGTTTGCTCGGTCAAGCAAAATTGATGCGTAATACTCTTCAGCAATAGGTGCTGCCTGAGCAATCATCACTTTGTGAACAGTGTGGCCTTTAATATCCATTCCAAGAATCGCAGCAGCTTTTTCACGAGCATCCGCTGCATCTTGGGCAAGTTTTACACCGCCAGCTTTTCCACGTCCGCCAATTTTTACCTGAGCTTTTACGACAACTCGTCCACCCATAACTGATGCAGCTTTTTCAGCTTCATCTGCAGTTGTTGCAACTGCGCCAGCAAGAACTGGAATGTTATGAGATTCGAAGAGATCTCGAGCTTGATACTCAAAGAGATCCACTAATTTCCCCGATCATCTAGTAACTAGAAAGTGAGTAATACGGGCAAATCTTACTGGCTTATTTCTACTTCTTTTTTACAGCATTTCTAGAGTTTTTCTAGAGTTTCTCTAGAGTTTCTCAACGGGGGCATAGCGCAGCAAGAGCCGTTTTTCACCGAGCGAGCCAAAATTGATTGTTGCTTCAGCTCGGTCGCCTTCTCCATTAACAATCACCACAGTGCCCAACCCAAATGTGTCATGAGCCACACGGTCCCCTGCCACAAGCACTAGCGCCGTGCTCGGGACAACTCTCTTACCAGTGGCCTTTGGAGGTGGGCCAAAACTCTTCTTTACTCGCGTTGAGCGAACGACGTCATCGTTCCACGAAATCACTTCACTTGGAATTTCAGCAAGGAAGCGTGATGGGTCATTATTTTTCCAATTGCCAAATGCCATGCGAGACATAGCTCGCGAAACGTAAAGACGTTCGCGCGCTCTGGTTAGTCCAACGTAGGCAAGGCGACGTTCTTCCTCAAGTTCAGTTGTATCGCTCTGCTCATTTTCAATCGCACGGAAGTGAGGGAATATCTGTTCTTCCATTCCCGTTAAGAAAACAGTTGGAAACTCCAAACCCTTGGCAGTGTGAAGGGTCATCAAAGTTACGACCCCGTTTGCGCTCGCATCCGAATCTGGAATTTGATCAGAATCTGCAACTAGTGAGACTCCTTCTAGGAATCCAGCAAGCGTTGCTTCATCTACTTCCTCAAGATCAGATTCTTCATACTCTGTCACAACATTGAGCAGCTCGTATAAATTCTCGAGTCGACTTTCATCTTGTGGGTCAGTGCTCTTTTTAAGTTCTGTCTCCAGGCCACTCTGTTCAAGAACTGCTTTTGCAATCTGTGACGGCTTCGTTTTCGCCTCTACCAAGGTTCGCAATGTGTACATCAATTGCAAGAAATCTCTTATTGCTTGCAGAGATCGGGCAGGAAGTTCTGATTCGACCTGATTCATTGCTTCCCAAAGAGAGATTCCATGTTTCTTTGCGAATTCATCGATTATTTCAATTGCGCGGTCGCCAATACCGCGCTTGGGGGTATTTATAATTCTGCGCAGCGAAACTTCATCAGATGGATTTACCAACGCTTTTAGATATCCCAGTAAATCTTTCACTTCGGCTCGCTCAAAGAATCGTAAGCCACCTACGACCTTGTAAGGGATTCCAGCGCGAGCGAGCGTGGATTCAATAGATCGTGACTGCGCATTGGTGCGATAAAAAATCGCCGTTTCACCTGGTTGTGAAATACCTTCATCTCTCAGGCGGCGAATTTCTGCTGTGATGAATTCTGCTTCATCGTGATCAGTCTCTGCAACGAACCCTGTTATATGGTGACCCGCTCCCGCTTCTGACCAAAGATTCTTATCTTTTCTGCCTTTGTTATTTGAGATGACTGAGTTTGCCGCCGTAAGAATGTTTTGAGTCGAACGGTAATTTTGCTCGAGCATGATTGTCTGGGCACTTGGATAATCTTCTTCAAACTGCAAAATGTTGCGAATATTCGCGCCTCGGAAAGCGTAGATAGATTGATCTGCATCACCAACAACGCAAAGTTCTGCGCTTGGTATTCCTTCACTTTCAACCCCGACAAGTTCACGAATGAGCATGTATTGCGCGTGGTTTGTATCCTGATATTCATCAACCAGGATGTGCTTGAAGCGGGAGCGATACCTCGATCGAACTTCTGGAAACTTTTGTAGAACTTCTACAGTTTTCATAATTAAATCATCGAAATCCATTGCATTCGAAGCGGTTAGGCGTCGTTGATAGACACCATAAATTTCTCCAGCCATCTTGTCTACAAAATCAAATTCGGCTCTTACAAAGGTGCTCGGCGTTTGAAGTTCATTCTTAGCGTTTGAAATTCTGGCTTGAATGGCACCAGGTTTAATTTCCGTTCCATCCATTCCAAGTTCTTTCATAATTCGCTTGATCATCATCGAGCTGTCGGAAGAATCATAAATTGCAAAGGAAGATGTAAATCCGAGCTTGGTTGCTTCATTACGGAGAATGCGGACGCAAGCAGAGTGAAATGTTGAAACCCACATAGATTTCGCTCGTTCGCCTACAAGTTCTGCAACTCGTTCTTTCATCTCGGCTGCGGCTTTATTTGTGAAGGTAATTGCCAATATCTCGTATGGTGCAACACTACGAGATGCCATCAAATACGCAATTCTTCGCGTTAACACTCGAGTTTTCCCCGAACCAGCCCCCGCCACTACCAACAATGGCGAACCCTCGTGGACGACAGCTTCCTGCTGTTGAGGGTTGAGAGTAGATAAATCAAGTGAAGGCACGGGTGGAGTGTAACCTTCGCTCTATGCCTCCTATCGATGACAGCGAAATTGAACGAATTCTCTTTGTGACAGCCCATCCAGATGACCTTGATTTTGGTGCCGGCGGAACCATTCCACAGTGGACTGAAAAAGGAATCGAAGTTTCATATTTTGTCTGTACAAATGGAGACCAAGGTGGCGTTGATCCATCAATACCGCGTACTGAAATGCCAAAGATTCGACAAAAAGAGCAGCGTGATGCAGGTAAGGTTTTAGGCGTCACAGATATCAATTTCCTCAATTATGTCGATGGTCACTTGGTAGCGACGATTGAACTTCGTAAAGAAATTGTCAGAGCAATTCGCAAAGTTCGCCCTCAGAGAATGGTCATTCAGAATCCAGAGCGAAATTGGGAGAGAATTTTCTCAAGCCATCCTGATCATATGGCTGCAGCTGAAGCTGCGATGCAAGCTGTTTATCCTGACGCGGGAAATCCCTTTGCCTTTGAGGACTTACTTAAAAATGAAGGTCTAGAGCCTTGGACAGTAAGTGAAGTTTGGGTGATGTCTCCGAATGTTGTAAATCATCATGTTGATATCTCATCAACAATTGACCTCAAACTGCAAGCAATTCGTGCCCATGTAAGTCAGACGGAGCACAGTCCAGAGTTAGATGATCGTGTTCGCGAATGGGGACTTCGAAACGCTGAAAGCCAAGGATTGCCCGAAGGCAGCTACGCAGAAACTTACCGCGTAGTCGCAACCGCATAATTTATTTTACGGAAACCTTTTCAATCCCAACAGATTGTTTTGGAGTGCCATCTGTTCCGCCGCCAAGTACTCCTTGCGCAGCAACAGCTTTGAGAATATCTAGACCCTTCACAATCTTGCCCCAACGCGTGTAGTTAGCACCAAGCGTTGTATCTGCATACACCAGGAAGAATTGGCTTCCGTTTGTGCCATGGCCACTTGAAGTCAAGCCTGAATTAGCCATTGCCACTGTTCCGGCAGGATAGTTATTCGTGATTTGATCAGGGAGATTTTCGTTGTCGTAAGTAAATCGTGGGCCGCCTGAACCAGTTGCAGTCGGATCGCCACATTGCAAAACATAAAGGCCGCTAGTCGTTAGTCGATGACAGAGTGTTCTGTTGAAATATCCACCTTTTGCAAGAGTGGTCATGACTAGAACAGTAAGTGGTGCGTTTGCACCATCTGCTTCAATAACGATCTGCCCACAATTTGTCTCAAAAGTAATAGTGCGATTCTTCACGGGAAGTTTTACTGCAGGAGGTTGGATCTGGGGCTCTTTGTGCGCATAAGCCGTAGTCGCAGCACAAACACCTTTTGCACTCATACCCATTTTTGCCTTGCCACTCGCCATCGTTGTCTTATTATCTTTTGCATAAGATGCACTTGAAAGCGCAAGAGAAGCAATGAGGGAAACCACCACTGCTGCAACGATCTTCTTCGAGCTCAACATTTACTTACGTCCAATCCTAATTTTCACTATTCCCACTCAATGGTGCCGGGAGGTTTACTTGTAACGTCGAGCACTACTCGATTTACTTCGCGAACCTCATTGGTGATGCGAGTTGAAATCTTCTCCAATACATCGTATGGGAGTCGACTCCAATCTGCTGTCATCGCATCTTCACTTGAAACTGGGCGCAGAACTATGGGATGTCCATACGTTCTTCCGTCCCCTTGCACTCCAACACTGCGGACATCCGCAAGTAGAACTACAGGGCACTGCCAAATCTCTCGATCCAACTGTGCTGATTTTAATTCATATCGAGCGATGGAATCGGCTTTTCGAAGAATTGTCAGTCTATTCTCAGTAACTTCACCGACTATGCGAATAGCTAAGCCCGGACCTGGGAATGGTTGACGCCACACAATCTCTCCTGGAAGTCCTAATTGCAGTCCAACTTCGCGCACCTCGTCCTTAAAGAGCGTACGAAGTGGCTCAATCAAGGTGAATTGAAGGTCATCGGGTAAGCCACCAACATTGTGATGCGACTTTATATTTGCAGTTCCAGTTCCGCCCCCAGATTCAACGACATCTGGATACAAGGTTCCTTGAACTAAGAAATCAATTGCAGCTGGTTTAGCAGCTGTTAATTCCCGAGCAGCTTCCTCGAATGAACGAATGAATTCTGCGCCAATAATTTTACGTTTTGCTTCGGGATCCGTAACACCAGCAAGTGCTTTGAGAAATTTTTCGCGAGCATCAACAATCATAAGATCTACGCCAGTTGCGGCGACGAAATCTTTCTCGACTTGTTCTGCTTCACCTTCGCGAAGTAGACCGTGATCTACAAAGACACATGTGAGTTGAGATCCAATAGCTTTCTGAACGATGGCTGCAGCAACCGCTGAATCCACGCCGCCAGAGAGGCCACATATAACTCGACTTGTTCCAACAGTTGCGCGAATTTTCTCGACTTCCTGCGAAACAATATTTTCACTAGTCCATGTTGGTTTGCAGCCAACAATGTCAATCAACCAACGACGTAGAATTTCTTGGCCGTGTTCGGAGTGCAAAACTTCTGGGTGATATTGAACTCCAGCAAGAGAACCACTTTCATTTTCAAAAGCGATAATTGGGGTGTCGAGAGTTTTTGCCGTGGCAGTAAATCCTGCTGGGACTTCAGTGACGCTATCACCATGACTCATCCAAACATTAAATTCGCCAGGTAAACCATTTAAGAGTTTTGACTTCGCATCATGCTGAAGAGCTGTTCGACCAAATTCAGATTTACCTGTCTCGGTTACGACACCTCCGAGTGCTGATGCCATCACTTGAAATCCATAACAAATTCCAAATACGGGAATTCCGTGTTCAAATATTGCCGCATCCAAGGTTGGCGCACCAGGAGCATAAACACTTGATGGGCCGCCAGAGAGAATAATTGCCTTCGGTTTCTTTGCGAGAATTTCTGAAACAGGCATAGAAGAAGGAATAATTTCTGAATACACATTTGCTTGACGCACTCGTCGAGCGATTAATTGGGCGTACTGCGCGCCAAAATCTACAACGAGAACCGTCTCGTTATCACTTTGCGCATCAAGCACGGTTTATAACTACCTCTACGCGTTGGAACTCTTTGAGTTCGGAGTATCCCGAAGTCGCCATAGCTCGACGCAAGGCACCGAAAAGATTCATCGAACCATCAGCGGTGTGCGATGGGCCAGTAAGAATCTCTTGGAGTGTGCCGACCGTTCCAACATGAACACGATTTCCGCGTGGAAGCTCTTCGTGAGCTGCTTCCATTCCCCAATGCCAACCCATGCCTGGAGCTTCAGCAGCTTTGGCAAGCGGTGAACCCATCATTACTGCATCTGCGCCACAGGCAATCGCTTTTGCAATATCTCCGCTCTTACCAACAGATCCGTCGGCAATCACGTGAACATATCGACCGCCAGATTCGTCCATGTAATCACGTCGTGCAGATGCAACATCAGCAACAGCGGAAGCCATTGGGACTTCGATTCCAAGAACGTTACGAGTTGTGTGGGCTGAACCTCCACCAAACCCGACCAGAACGCCGGCAGCGCCAGCACGCATTAAATGTTGCGCACTTTGCCCTGTCGCACATCCACCAACAATGACAGGAACATCCAAATCGTAAATAAACTTCTTAAGATTAAGTGGTGCATTTTCAGTAGCTACATGCTCAGCACTCACTGTTGTTCCGCGTATGACGAAAATATCTACGCCGGCGTCGACAACTACTTTATGAAATTCTGCGGTGCGAGCAGGAGATAGAGCGCCTGCGACGGTTACTCCAGCTGCACGAATTTCTGCAATACGAGACTTGATAAGTTCAGGTTGAATAGGAGCCGCGTAAAGCGCTTGCATACGACGAATCGCTTGTTCCTGCGGAAGTGATGAAATTTCACCAAGTGCTATGCGAGGATTTTCGTGACGTGTCCATAAACCTTCAAGATTAAGTACACCGACCCCGCCTAAGCGACCAATAGCGATTGCTGTCTCTGGAGAGACGACTGAATCCATAGGTGCTGCGAGCATTGGTAAATCAAACTTGTATGCATCAATCTGCCACTGCGTTGAGACCTCTTTTGGATCACGAGTGCGGCGACTTGGAACGATTGCGATGTCGTCAAAAGAATACGCCTGACGCGCTCTTTTACCGGGTCCAATTTCGATTTCCATATTTACCATCCCGTTTATCGTGATTAGTTACGGTTGTAGTTCGGAGCTGCTTGAACATCAAGAACATCATGCGGATGACTCTCCTGAAGCCCTGCTGCTGTGATTTGAATGAGGCGACCATTCTTTTGTAAATCAGCAATTGTCGGGGCGCCGGCATATCCCATTCCGGAACGCAGCCCCCCAACGAGTTGATGCACGACTGTGGCCACCGGGCCGCGTGCAGCAACTTTGCCTTCGATTCCTTCCGGAACAAGCTTGTCTTCTGCTAAAACATCATCTTGCATATAGCGATCTTTTGAATATGACTTCTGTTCGCCACGAGATTGCATCGCGCCAAGTGAGCCCATTCCTCGATAACCCTTATATTTCAAACCATTAATTTCAATCACTTCACCTGGAGACTCATCGGTTCCGGCTAGTAGGGAGCCAAGCATTACCGTGTCAGCACCGGCGACAATTGCTTTCACAATGTCACCCGAATATTGAAGTCCGCCATCTGCAATGAGAGGAATCCCTGCCTTAATACAGGCCTTATGCGCCTCCATAATTGCAGTAATTTGTGGAACTCCGACTCCGGCAACAACTCGCGTTGTACAAATAGATCCAGGACCAACCCCAACTTTTACTGCATCCACTCCGGCATTAATCAACGCTTGTGCACCTGCGCGGGTAGCAATATTGCCACCGATAATGTCGATCTTCGGAAATGCTTTTCGAATACGAGCAACGGAATCTAAAACTGCTCTGTGATGACCATGTGCTGTATCAACAACAACTACATCTACGCCAGCTTCAATAAGAGCAGAGGCTCGAGCGAAACCATCTTCTCCCACACCAACTGCCGCTCCTGCTAGACCTGACTTCTTTGCCTCAATCACATGTTTCACTTGGTCATCGATAGAAAGATTGCGATGAATTATTCCAATGCCGCCAGCTTTTGCCATTGCAATAGCCATTCGAGCTTCCGTGACGGTATCCATCGCAGATGAAAGAACTGGGACAGCAATCTCGATATTTCGAGTTAAGCGAGTATGTGTATCGACTTCAGAGGGAACAACATCTGATTCATCAGGAAGAAGAAGAACGTCGTCGTAGGTGAGCCCAAGCAGAACTACCTTTTCGTTGGCACTTTCATGGGACCCCAGCATTTGGCAATACTAGTGGGAACTCGCGAGTAAGAAAAAAACAACCCCCGTTCTGCAATAGAACGGGGGTTGATTCAATTACCAATTGGTGGCACCAATTAATGGGAATGCCCGCCAGGTCCATGGCTGTGGCCATGTCCTGAGGATTGCTCTTCCTTGTTAGCCTCAGGAGTCTCAAATACGAGAGCTTCTGTCGTGATAAACATGGCTGCAATTGACGCTGCATTAGCGAGCGCAGAACGCGTCACCTTTACAGGATCAATAACGCCTTGCTTAACAAGATCGCCATATGTGTCGTCGGCAGCATTAAAACCTTCATTAGGCTTCATAGCGCGAACCTTTGAAACGACGACATAACCTTCTTGACCGGCATTTTCAGCGATCCAGCGAAGTGGCTCGTCGCATGCTTTGCGAACTAGGCGAACACCAACTGCGCGATCTCCTTCAAATCCCAAATCGTTTTCGAGTGCTGTCGCAGCATGCACAAGAGCTGCTCCGCCACCGACAACGATTCCTTCTTCAACAGCTGCGCGAGTTGCAGAAATTGCATCTTCAAGACGATGCTTCTTTTCCTTTAACTCAACCTCTGTGTGAGCTCCAACTTTAATCACGCAAACGCCACCAGCGAGTTTTGCAACACGCTCTTGGAGCTTCTCGCGATCCCAATCGGAATCAGTTGATTCAATTTCATTGCGAATCTCAGATACACGAGCTGCAACGCCAGCTTTGTCTCCAGCACCGTCGACGATTGTTGTGTTGTCTTTGGTGATGACGACGCGACGAGCGCGGCCTAGGAGTGAGATATCAACTTGATCAAGCTTGAGGCCAACTTCTGGTGTGATGACCTGACCACCGGTGAGAATTGCAATATCTTGCAACATTGCCTTGCGGCGATCACCAAAGCCTGGTGCCTTGACAGCAGCAGAAGCAAAAGTGCCACGCATGCGGTTCACTACGAGAGTTGAAAGCGCCTCACCCTCGACATCTTCGGCAATAATCAAGAGCGGCTTGCTTTGTGCAGCAACCTTCTCGAGAACTGGAAGAACATCATTGAGGTTTGAAATCTTTGTTCCAGAAATGAGGATGAATACATCTTCAAGAATGGTCTCCATACGATCTGAATCAGTGACGAAATAAGGTGAGATATAACCCTTATCGAATTGCATTCCTTCAGTGAATTCAAGCTCAAGACCAGTTGTTGATGACTCTTCTACAGTGATAACGCCATCTTTGCCGACCTTATCCATTGCTTCAGCAATGAGATCGCCAATCGCTTTATCTTGCGCAGATATCGTTGCAACATCTGCAATCTGAGACTTGCCAGAAACAGCTGTTGAATTCTTCTTCAACTCTTCTGAAAGTGCTGATACAGCTTGCTCGATACCGTACTTAAGTTCCATTGGCTGTGCGCCGGCTGCAAGGTTACGAAGCCCTTCGCGAACCATTGCTTGTGCCAAGACAGTTGCTGTTGTGGTTCCATCACCGGCAACATCGTTTGTCTTTTCAGCAACCTGCTTAACAAGTTGTGCACCCATATTTTCAGCAGGATCTGAGAGTTCGATCTCCTTTGCGATAGTCACGCCATCATTAGTAATGAGTGGAGCGCCATACGACTTGGAGATAACGACGTTTCGGCCCTTGGGTCCAAGAGTTACTTTGACAGTGTCAGCGAGGATATTTACTCCGCGCTCCATGCCACGACGAGCTACCTCGTCAAAATGCAGACTTTTTCCCATGAATTACTTCTCGATTATCGCGAGAATGTCGCGAGCAGATAGAACTAAATATTCTTCGCCAGCAGCTTTAACTTCTGTGCCGCCGTACTTGCTGTACAGAACTACATCGCCAACTTTGATATCCATTGGAACGCGAGCACCGTCATCAAAACGACCTGGGCCTACAGCAACAACTGTTCCCTCTTGTGGCTTTTCTTGAGCAGTATCTGGAATGACAAGACCTGATGCGGTCTTCTGTTCAGCTTCGTTTGTCTTTACAACGACGCGATCTTCAAGTGGCTTGATGGAAATTGCCATAATGGTTTCTCTTTCTAGTAGCTGGTTTTCTACCCCTCACCGGATATCTACTGGAAACTAGGTAGTTAGCAGTGTCACGGCGAGAGTGCTAAAGCAGACTCTACTATGAGAAATTAGGGCCAGAAAACTCGATCCAAGCCCGACGAAGATTGGGCTTCCAAGCCTAAAGATGAGGCGCAAACGCCTTCGGAGACCGCTAAAGAGGTCAAAGCGGCCACCATGGCCCCGTTATCTGTGCAAAGAGCCATCGGAGGGATTCGAAGGGAGATACCCGCCTTTGCGCACCTTTGGGCGGCAACTTCCCGCAATCTGGAATTGGCCGCGACTCCCCCGGCAATGATCAAACTCTCCATGCCCTCGGATTTGGCTGCGGCTAACGCCTTCGCCAACAGCACATCCACGACAGCCTCTTGGAAAGAAGCTGCGACATCTGCAACTTTCGATTCTGGGACTTTTTGGAGGTATCGAGATACTGCAGTCTTCAACCCTGAGAAAGAAAAATCGTAGAGATGTTCTGAATCGCTGGTGAGACCGCGAGGGAAATCGATAGCAAGCGCATCACCCTCCTTCGAGATTCGATCTATGGCGGGTCCACCTGGAAAATCCAACTTTAAAATTCGAGCGATTTTATCGAAAGCTTCGCCAGCTGCATCGTCAAGTGTTGAACCAATAACTCTCACATCCGAAGAGAAGTTAGAAATTTTCAAGATTGAACTATGCCCACCACTTACGAGTAATCCAATTGCCGGATTTAGCGAATGATCTGAATTCAGAGCATCAACGGCCAAATGCGCAGAAAGATGATTGACTCCATACAACGGTTTATTCAATGCAAGTGATAATCCAGATGCAGAACTAACTCCAACAAGAAGTGCGCCGATTAAGCCGGGCCCTGCTGTTACGCCAAATGCATCGATGTCACTGAGCGATACTTTTGCATCCGACAAAGCGCGAGTTAGAACCGAATGGATAGATTCCAAGTGAGCACGGCTTGCGATTTCTGGTACTACTCCACCAAACCGTGCATGCTCTTCCACGCTAGATGAAATTACATTTGCAAGCAGAGTGCGTCCGCGAACGATTCCAATTGCAGTTTCATCGCACGAAGTTTCGATTCCTAAAACAAGGGGCTGGCTCATCGCAGCTCCTTTCGCATGACAAGTGCTGCAAGACCAGGTCCGTAGTAATCATTGCGAATATTGAGTGGATAGAAGCCATTTGCGGTGTATAAAGGTTGCGCTGCATCGTTCCCAACACGAACCTCAAGCATCATGGCTTCGACCTTTTTATTTCGAGACCAATCGATCATTCGTTTGAGAAATTCACGGCCAATTCCTTGGCGGCGAAGCGCTGGATCCACTGTAATTGTCAGGATATCTGCCACATCACCAGCAATCATCACACCGCAATACCCCCCAACAACGCCTGCTTTTTCAGCAACGAGATAGTGGCGATCTGGGCCACCTAATTCTTCTTTAAATTGAGCAATGCTCCATGGATCTTCGCCTGCATAAATCGACTTCTCTAGCGATGCAACAACAGGTAAATCCAACGCGTTCATTGGTCGAAATGTCACACCAGCAGGAGAGGGATATGCATCCGGGCGTCTTACATAAATTGGTTCGCGGATATCACCAGTGATGGCTGGCATATATTTTGCAGAGGGATAGATATCCCCTTCTTTGTGAATGGGCGATGTAAATTTCTCAAGGACTTGCCTTAAAGCAACTTGTGGCTCAGTAATGCGCTGGCCATCAATAAAATGAGCCCAGAAAAATTCTTTTCGCCTTGCATCGATTGCAACTATAAAATCATCGCTATCAATTTGTGCTGCCATGGAATCAAGCGAGCAGACTCCGCGCCATGGGATATTCCTTGCAAACGCAAAGGATTGACCAAAAACTATTCCAACTCGCAAACCGGTGAATGGACCTGGACCCATGCCAATAACTACTTCATCAATCGAATTCTCAACTTCTAACAATTGTGCAACAAGGCGAGGTAAAACTTCACCGTGGGCAATTGGATCATCATGGTGCAGTTCTAAAACCACTCCTCCATCTTTTACTAACGCAACAGTCGTCCGTGATGTCGCCGTATCAATTGCAAGTACGGTACTCATAAAGTGAATCCCGACCAACGCTGCCCATGTGGAATAAATGTGACAATTCGTTGATCATCGGCTTCGCCAAATTCAATTTTTATTTCCAAATATTCGTCGGCAATTCTTTCGACAAAACCATCGCCCCATTCAATAACTGTTATCGATTCTGGACTTTGGCTTTCTAAGTCCAAGTCATCAAAGAGGGCCCACGGCTCTCCGACTAATCGATATGCATCGACATGGATGAGCGGAATCGATCCTGGGTATGTTCGAGAGATTACGAATGTTGGAGACGTAACTCCCGTAATTCCAAGTGCTTCTCCTATTCCTTGAACCAAACTGGTCTTGCCAGCTCCGAGAGTTCCATTTAGTAAGAGAATGTCGCCTCGAGATAATTTGCCGCCAACCGCCAAGCCAAGACCATGCATTTCATCAAGGGAGTTCACATCTGTCGGCATTAGGCAAGGTTACCCGGAACATGAAAAGGGCCCCAGTCACCTGGAGCCCTTTCACTACTTACTTACATCCGGTTATATGCCGGTTAGAAATTAGTCTTCCTGGTAGAACTTAGGAAGAGCTGGTTCGAACTTAGCATCCACAATCGATCCACCCATCTTGCGAACGGTTGTCTTGATTGTTTGAGGATTTGGAAGAACACCATTCGTTGCTGCCGAAGCCAACATATCTGCTACACCGATATATTGCTTAACGGTGAAGTTACAGTGGTTTGTTCCATTTGCTGCCGCACCTGATGTATCTGGTGAACCAGTTGCATCAAACTTGGAGTAATGGTTTGGAGTTACACCCCAGATTGAGGTGAGTGCAGGTGCTGGACGCTTAGCTTTAGCTTTCAAAGCTGCAGCTTTTGCAGCCGCATATTGATCTGCATACTGATTTGCAAGCCATTGTGAACCGCCTGCTGGAGTAATTGGATCAGCTACGCCAACCATCGTAATTGTTGGAACGTTGATGACGCCCTTATACGAAGCAAGAGCGCGCATCTTTGCAACTGAAGCTGGATCTGCTGACGCACGAGGTGCAGCAGCTAGATAAGCAAGCATTCCTGCTGTTGCAGTTGCGCCTGACAAGCCTGAGCTGAAGACTGCCTTTTCGCTTTCTACACGAGCTGCATAATCAGTCTTTGTATTATCAAAGATTGTTCCGCCAGCTTGTAGTTCAACGTCTGCTGTTGCAAGAACTGCAAGAACTGCAGCGCTGGCTCCGTTTTCAAGAACTGCGAGTGCTGGTGAACCAGCAAGAGCAAAGTTTGTGTACGCAGATGAATTTGGTGATCCAGGACCAGTGCTTCCATCAAAGTGAGCACTTTGAGTTGGAAGTCCCGACATTAGACCAACAAGTAGAAGAGCAGAGCGAGGCGGGATAGCGCCAAGCATTGTCTTTACTGCAGCAGGGGTTTTAGATGGCCAAACGCCTGTGGCAATAGATGACTTCAATTCAGTAAGCAAGGTTACGACTCGGCCAAGATCCTGCAACGATTCTGTTGCGTTCTTGTAGTTACCACCTTGAATTGAAGGATCAAAGAATGTCTTGAGACCCCAGAGGAAATCTCCAGCCATTGTAAGTTCAGCTTCAACTTGGCTAGTTGCCATACATAATGGCGCAGCCGCTGAAATAAGTTCTGGGTGCTTTTCAGCCAAAACTTGTGTCATGAAGCCACCGAGAGACTCTCCCCACGCAACAACGTGAGTTGTCTTAGGGAATTGAGTTTTGAATGTTGAAATCAATTCAACATCTGTAGCAACCCCAGAGTCAGCATTCCAACCTTGACGAGCAAAGCCTGAACCAAATACTGCGTAACCGTGGCTAAGTAGATACTTAATTACTGAAGTATCTGAACCAACGACAGGTCCTGGTTGAGGTGTATTCAAAACTGCTGGGTATCCAAGTGCTGGAAGAGCCACGTTGTAGCGATATCCGTGAGAATAAAGGAATGCAGTTCCGTTGAAATTTCCTGGAACCTGCATTACATATGGAGCACCGTCGCTTGTTGCGCCTTGGCAAGAAGTAACAGGGCCGACTGCGCATGCAGGAGCTGCTTGCGCTGCAGTTGGTGCGAGATTAATTGCGAAAGAAGAAAGAGCGATCGCTCCAACTACTGCAATTCTCTTAGTCCATTTAATTTGAGTGCTCATTAGTTAGTTGGCAATCCCTTCGCTGGCATCGCTGGACGAGTAATCGCAGATTTCACGACAGCGCCCTTAGATGAATCTGTTGTGTACAAGACATACTTTCCGGCTCCATCAACAGGAGTTTGTGAACCGTCAGCAGCTAAACGACCGAACCAGTAACCGTTGTAACCAACGTGGCTTGTCTTTGACCAACCCAAAGGAGCAAAACCTGCGCTTGCAAATTTTGAACCTGAAGTATTGAGCGCTGCCATCAGCTTTGCGCGAGTTGGGTTTGCGCCCGCTGCTCGTAGAGCTTGTACGGTAAGCATTCCTGCATTCATTCCGACCAGAACATTGCTATCGAAAGTTGCACCCTTGTTGTACTTGGTGTTGATCTCTTGGAACTGCTTTACATACTCATCATTTGTATCTGCAGCTGCAGGTAGGAATGAGGTAGCAATTGCGCCATTAAGAAGCGGTAGCGCCGCTGGAACGAGAGTCTTAATTGTTGTTGGGTCTGCGCCTACTGAGCCAAGGATCCACTGAACTTTTCCAGCAAGACCTGCCTTGTATGCGCCACCGAGAGCTGCAGCTGTTGCAGTTGATACACCAAATACCACTGCAGTGTCTGCGCCAGAAGAAACGATGGTTGAAATCCACTTACCAACAACTGTTGGATCTGCTTGCGATCCTGAAGCGTAAGGAATCTTTGCAACGAATGTTGTACCTACTTGCGCGAAGCCAGCAAGTGCATCAATTCCAAAGTCGTCATCCTGATAAATAAGTGCGACTTTCTTACCTGCAAATTTATCTGCAAGGTATCCACCGATTGCTTTTGCTTCCATATAGTAAGAAGGGAAAAGAGCATACGTGGTTGGGTACTTCTTGGTATTAGCGAATCCGCTAAATCCGGTGTTAACGAATAGACGAGGAACGCCTTTATCGTTTACAAATTTTGAGGTTGCTTCGTTGTTGGCAGTACCTAGAGTTCCAACAAGAGCAAAAACTTTATCTTTCAAAATCAAATCGTTGGTGACTGACTTTGCAAGGATTGGGCTATAGGCATCATCTTTGATTACGAGTTGGATCTTGCGACCATTAACTCCGCCGTTATCGTTTACATAATCAAAATAAGCTTTCATGCCATAAGGCACCTTGTTGTAGCCAGGAGCTGCTGCGCCAGTAAGCGGGACAGTAATTCCGAGTTTGATTGTTGTAGCCGTTACTCCTGCTTCAGAACGAGGAGAAAACGCTTGCGCTGGTAGCGCGCTTACTGCGAGAGCGGCAACAGCAGCGACAGCTACTGCAAACGCTCCACGCTTCGTGCTTCGATGAACGAGCATGTTGTTCCTTCCGGATGAGGGTCAGATATACATTTATTGGTTTATCTGATTGGTTCTATTTAGTTATGTTAGTTATGCACTTTCTTACGAATGTGAAGTTTAGGTCCGTTAGGTGCAAATATCACCGTAAGAATCAACAACACGCTCGTAATCAAGCCGGGTAGATTCGCTGTGATTTTTTCCGATCCTCCCAGATGTGTAGCTACGACATCGGTGATTTCAGGAATCACAACAAGTACCACTGCTCCGACAATGCTACCGGCGAGGTTAGTAACCCCCGCAAGCACCGCACCAGTAACGAGGGTGAAGGAAAGTGTCAGAGTGAAGGCCATTGGCGCAACAAGACCCAAAAGCATCGCTAATAAAGCGCCTGCCAAGCCTGCCAACGCCGAACTAACGGTGAAGGCCAAAACTTTTGAACGCCCGATATTGATACCGCTCAAGGCTGCTGCGCTCGGATTTCCGCGTACTGCTCGCCATGTTCTTCCGAACCTGCTTTGTAACAAATTCTTTATAAACCAGATTGTGACCAATGCGCAGACCGTACTGACCCAAAAGAACCACTTGTACTGGGTGAAGTCCCCTCCGGTTTTATTTGCAATCCATTTAGGTGCTTCACCAATATCGAAGGAGAGACCACCTTCGCCACCAAGAATATGAAATTGATTTGCAAGTGATGGCAATCCAACAGCAAGTGCAAGTGTCGTTCCTGCTAAATACGGTCCTGACAATCTTGCCGCAGCCATTCCTAAAATGAAACCGCCAAGAGCAGCAGCGAGCGCTCCAACTGTAAAAGCTAGCAGCACTGGAAGATGCCAGTACGTATAAGAAAGCACAGCGGCATATCCGCCAATTGCCATAAGCGCGCCATGTCCGAGTGAAATTTGTCCTGAATAACCCGTTAATAAAATAATCGACGAAATAGCAATTACGTAAACTGCAATTTGAGCACCTTGATACACACGTAACTCATCAACAAAATTACTTAAGCCAAGCAAAAATAACCCTATTGCTAAGAAAGTCAGCGCACTGAGTGCTTTAGATTTACGCATCGCGTCGCCCAACCTTTGATCCTAGAATTCCTCGAGGACGCACAAAGAGGACCACAATGAGGATGATGAATGCGGCAGAAAATGTCACAGAAGCACCTATGTATTGAAGAATAAAAGCGAATCCCACTCCGAGTAAAAGACCGCCAAGTACTGCTCCAATCAAACTGTCCAAACCGCCAATCACTGCAGCCACGAAGCCAGAGACCAACAAAAGATCCAAACTATTTGGAGATAAATACGTCGTCGGAGTAACGAGCGCTCCAGCAACAGCACCTGCAGCTCCAGCAAATGCCCAACCAATCGTGCGAATTCGATCTACGCGAATTCCTGCTAATCGTGAAATTTCTGGTTGGAATGATGCTGCTCGTAGCGCCAAGCCGAGATTTGTGAATTTGAATATCGTTGCAAAAATCCCCATGACAAGAAGTGCACCAATAACGATTATCAAATTTTGTGGAGAGAAAGGAATCGTGTGCTTCCCAATCATGTAGCCCTTACCTGAAAGCGGCGATATATATTGGACGTATGCATTTCCCCAGATCATTCCGGTGAGACTTCGAATTAATCCAAGTAAACCCAACGTGGCGATAACTGGCGCAATCTCTGAAACTGAACCTTTATGTGATCGTTTCGCAAGGGAACGCAAAATTACCGCATCGATAAACGCGGCTATCGCTGCTCCGCCAACTATTGCAAATGGAATTGAGATCCAGTAGCTGTGAGTACGGTTCATTACTTCATAACCGAGATATGTAGAAAGAATTGCCTGTCCAGCTTGAGCAAAGTTCACGACGCGAGTGGAGCGCCAAACAAGCACAAGTGCTAAAGCCATCAATGCATAAATGGCGCCGCTGCTTAATCCGATCAATAAGGTATCGATAATTATCATCAGTACCCCAAATATGCTGCTCGGAGATTGGCATCTGCCAACAACTCTTTGGATGGTCCGGAAGTAACAAGAGACCCAACATTTATAATGATCCCAACATCTGCAATTTTTAGAGCGCTCATAGCATTCTGTTCAACGAGAAGGACAGTCAGGTTTAAACGATGGCGAAGTTGATTGATGGCTTCAAAAATCTGTTCAATGATGAGTGGGGCAAGCCCTAATGAAGGTTCGTCCAAAAGAAGCAGTTGTGGTCTTGCAATAAGCGCTCTACCAATTGCAAGCATCTGACGTTCACCGCCTGACAACGTATCGGCTGACTGCTGCAAACGTTCGCGCAAACGAGGAAAAAGTTCCAATACTTCTTCTGTAGCTACCGCTACATCCTTTTTATCTTTTCGCCAGATGCCGCCCAGCGCGAGATTCTCTTTAACGTTGAGCTCTGGAATTACCGATTTGCCCTCGGAGACATGCACTATCCCTGCACGAACTAAATCCTCTGGCTTCTCACCGAGCAGTGATTTCCCATTCCATGTAGCTGTGCCATGGGAAGATGGAATCAATCCAGATAGAGCGCGCAGAAGAGTTGTCTTTCCTGCTCCATTTGAACCGATTATCGCTGCAAGCTGGCCTTGTTCAATGGAAAAAGACAACTTCTTTACTGCAGTGATTGCTCCATGACTTACAGATAAATCTTTAACGTCTAAGGCGCTCACGAAACGGCCTCCGTGCCCAAATACGCCGCGATTACAGCTGGGTTTTCTCGGACTTCTTCAGGTGTGCCCTCTGCAATCAACTCTCCAAAATTCAAAACATAAATTCGGTCGCAAACATTCATCACAACATCCATGTGATGTTCTACGAGAAGAATAGAAGTGTCCGTTTTTAGATTATGAATCAGTCCATTCATCCAGTCGATGTCTTGCGATCCTAATCCGCCAGCAGGTTCATCAAGTAGCAGGATTCTTGGATCACTCATGAGGGCTCTTGCAATCGCTACACGCTTTGTCACCGGGTAAGGAAGCGAATCCGCTCTCTGTTCGCTAAGTGATGATGCATAAACTTTTTCAAGTGCAATTGCGGCTTTTTCTGCTAAGAATTCTTCATTCGATCCATCCAAGCCAAGCGCGGCCCTAATCACGCTGCCTTTGGTAAATTTCTGGCCGCCTACCATTACATTTTCTAGAACGGTTAAGTCTGGAAATAATCCAACACCTTGGAGAGTTCGTGAGATTCCTAAATTAACTAATTGATGGCTCTTCGGCCAGGCGTGCTCTTTTCCATCTAACGTTAATTTTCCGGCGGCAACGGGTGCAAATCCAGTAAGCGCATTGAAAAGTGTAGTTTTTCCAGCACCATTCGGACCGATAAGTCCCACAACTTCGCCTGGGTTCACATCTATGTGGACATTTGAAAGAGCGGTGAGGCCACCAAATTTAACGGTGAGATCGGAGATCGATAGCAAAGACGACCCCACGGTTATCCCCCACCTTCACCAGCGTTGCTGAATAGTGCCTCTAAATATCGTGGCTAGTTTAGATAGATTCTTGGCACTCGGGAAGCAATTCGGGTCACAATCTCGTAATTAATTGTCGAGGAAGCGTTCGCCCATTCATCAATCGAATAGCCAGTTCCATCAGAAGTTGTACCGAAAACAGTTACATAATCCCCACTTGTGGCCATACTTTCCGAGCCAAGATTCACTACAAATTGATCCATTGAAACTCGACCAACGAGAGGCGCTCTCTTTCCATCAAACCAAATGCCAGTGCTCGCATCGCTATTTCGAGGGATGCCATCTGAATAACCAAGCACAACAACACCTAAAATCGTGTCATTTTCCAATATCGCTGTGCCTCCATAACCCACAGCTGAACCCTTTGGGGCATGTTTCACCAAACTCAATTTAGCTTTCAAAGTCATGGCGGGCTTAAGAGAATATTGCGAAGCATCCCCCAGAGTCTTTATATCGGGGCTTAGCCCATACATTGCAATTCCAAGTCTCACCATCGACCGATGCGCAGCTGGCCTCGTAAGTGTTGCTGCAGAATTCGAAAGGTGAATAATCTCTGGTTCAATTCCAATTGAATGCAAATCTGAGAGGAAACTTTCAAATTCTTTTATCTGATCTTCTGTTGCATGAGCCTCAGGTTCATCTGCGCGTGCAAAGTGTGTCCAAAGGCCAACAATGTGAAGCTCATCTTTCACATTCAGAATTTCTTCAAGGAATGTCTCCCAATCTCCAAGAAATCCACCACGGCGCATTCCCGTATCTACCTCTATATGAATGCGAGCTTTCTTACCAAGTGCACGGCTTGCTGCGAGAACTTCGTGTAACACCTTCAAAGATGAAATAGATATATCAATGTCGTGCTTCAGGGCGCTTTCAAAATCATCACCGGGCGGCGTCAACCAAGCAATCGTCCGGTGAGAAATTCCTGCTTTGCGCAATGTAATTGCTTCTTCAAGAAGTGCAACGCCGAGCCATGAAGCACCGGCAGTCAGAGCTGCTTGAGCAACAGGCACTAAGCCATGACCATAGGCATCTGCTTTTACAACAGCCAGAATTTCGGCGTCCGTTGTTCTCTTTACGGCAGCGATATTCGACGCAATTGCTCGCAAATCTATCTCTACATAGGCTCGATACGTCATGAGGTGCGCTCCACAATTACCATCGCGGATGCAATTCCTGCATCATGCGACAAGGTGAGGTGCACTGTCGCGCCATCAATTCTCTCGGCAACCGTCCCAGTAAATATGAATGCAGGACGCCCACTCTCTTCATTAATTACTTCACAATCTTGCCAAGCAAATACATATCGTGCATTGAGTGCCTTTGCTAAGGCTTCTTTAGCTGCAAATCGAGCAGCAAGTGAAGCTACGGGCAGAACTGCCTCCCGATCTGTAAAGAGTTTGGTCTTCAACCCTGGAGTGCGAATCAAGGATTCTCGAAACCTCTCGATATCAACAACATCGATTCCGATTCCTTCAATCATCTGCGTAGCCTAATCACGAAGGCTGTTTAATAGAAGGTACGGCTCTATCAACAGCGATGACAAAGACCAGAAGTGAGCCTCCCAAGAGCAATCCTCCAAGCAAGTCAGAGAACCAATGAGTATCGCGCATGAGAGAAACCGTGCAGACCGATAAAGTGATAACCGCTACGAGCCAGTCCAGCCTCATTCCAACGAACGGTTCTTTGTGTGTGTAGCGAAAAATAAGATAGGCCAAGAGACCCCACGTAAGTAACGCATTGGCTGCATGGCCACTTGGATACGAGAGACCAGATGTATGGAGCAAATCATTCGCCAATCGAGGTTTAACTCGGTGAAAAGCAAGCTTCGCAATTCCTACTACGCCGTTAAGAAGTAGGAGTGACAGTATTGAAAGGTTGAACGGACGCCAAGAACGAAATCTCCAGCCGATGAGGAGTGAAGAAAGGATTAATACTGTGGCAGTAAATCCTCGTAATCCCATATCGTCGATAGCAAGCAAGAGATGGCTCGAGAATCCGCGAAACGTATGGCGCTTGAGATGTTTTACCCAGTGATCAAATTGAAAAAGATAACCCTTTGCCAAAACTTGTTGAGTAACAATTAAGAAACCAAAGAAAAGCCAGATAGAACCTCGAATGGCTTTCCACATTTCAGCCTTACGTTCTAACGAAAGATTGCGAAACATTATTCAACCGTTACAGATTTAGCCAAATTGCGTGGCTGATCGACGTCATTCCCTCTCGCTACTGCCATTTCATAAGCGATAACTTGAAGTGGGACAACAGCAAGAACTGGTTGTAAAAATTCATGAGTATGAGGAATGCGAATATTGTGAGTTGCCGAAGGAAGATCGGCATCTCCAATCGCAATTACAATTGCCCCGCGGGCTTTCACTTCTTGGACGTTACTGGCCATCTTTTCATTAAGCAACGAATTTTCAGTAGGCATTATTGCGATGACCGGAGTGCCTTCATCAATCAAAGCGATTGGGCCATGCTTTAACTCTCCCCCAGCAAATCCTTCGGCATGCATGTAAGCAAGCTCTTTTAATTTGAGCGCTCCTTCAAGGGCTGTTGGATAACCTACGTGGCGACCAAGGAAGAGCATCGACGTTGAATCTTTAAATTTACGTGTGAGCTCACGAAGTGGCTCAACTGTTTCGAGAACTTGTTCAATCTTCCCAGGCAGTTCAGCAATTTCTTGGGCCAATTGCGCATCGAGCTCTGGAGAAAGAGTTCCACGCACGCGCCCCATGTGAAGTGCAAATAAATACATCGCAACAAGTTGGGTAAGGAAAGCTTTTGTTGAGGCAACAGCAATTTCGGGTCCGGCAAAGGTATAAAGAACACCATCAGATTCACGTGGAATTGTTGATCCATTTGTATTGCATACCGAAAAGATTTTGGCCCCGTGTGATTTCGCATAGCGAAGCGCCATCAGCGTATCCATGGTTTCACCGGATTGAGAAATTGGGATTACTAAAGTGTTCTTATCAATACTTGGCTCGCGATAGCGATATTCCGATGCAAGCTCAACATCCACAGAAACATCAGCCCAACGCTCAATCGCGTATTTCCCGACCATGCCTGCGTGATAAGCAGTTCCACAAGCAATGATTACAACCTTCGTGATTGCCTTAAGGTCAATGCCGGCTGTGATCTCTTCCGAAAGACCATGAGTTCGGCCAATCAATGTATCTGCTACAGCTTTGGGTTGTTCGTAAATCTCTTTCAGCATGAAATGTGGAAATCCTCCACGCTCTGCAGCTGAGGCATCCCATGAAATTTCGTATTCGTTATGTGGCAAAACCGCGCCATTTAAATCAGTAACGGTAATTGATAGAGGCGTTATATCTACGACTTCATCCTGGCCAAGTTCAAGTGCTCGCTTAGTATGGGAAATAAAAGCAGCAACGTCAGATGCCAGGAAATTCTCTCCATCGCCAACGCCGACCACAAGAGGAGAATTTCTGCGAGCTCCAACAATTCTCTCCGGATCGTCAGAATGAATTGCAAGCAAAGTAAAAGATCCACGAAGCTCTTTACATACATCTCTCATGGCTGCGGCTAAATCACCGTTGTGAGATTTGCGAGCATCGCTAAGCAAGTGCACCACAGATTCAGTATCGGTTTCTGAAGTGAAAACATGGCCGCGCTTCTCGAGTTCGTTTCTCAGTTCCACATAATTTTCAATAATGCCATTGTGAATGAGAGCCAGTTTCCCCTCATTATCTACATGGGGATGTGCATTCTTATCTGTTGGGCCGCCATGCGTTGCCCAACGTGTATGTCCAATTCCACTATGGGATTTAGGGACTGCATCACCAAGAACACCTTCAAGATTTCCCAGTTTTCCTGAACGCTTTTCTATCCAAAGTTTTTCACCAGGTTGCGTTGGAAGAGCAATTCCTGCCGAGTCATATCCGCGATATTCGAGGCGACGGAGTCCTTCTAGAACGGGTGAGAGAGCGTCGGACTTACCGGTGTAACCGACAATTCCGCACATACGAACCCTCTATCTACGCGTTAGTTGTTTCTACTGAAGTTCTGATCGTACTAGAGAAGCAATCTCACTCGCGATTTTATCGGCTAGCTCCGTACTTTCAGCCTCTACCATCACTCGTACCAAGGCTTCAGTTCCAGATGACCGGACCAAAATGCGACCGCTTCCCCCGAGAGCTTGCTCGTGGGCTGCGATTTCTTTTGAAATTTTCTCCGAAGAAGAGAGTTTCTCCTTCTTAACATCTTTAACATTGATAAGACTTTGAGGGAATCGCTTCATGACTCCGGAAAGCTCTTTGAGGCTCTTACCCGAAGTAACTACGGCTTGCATAAGTTGAAGCGCGGTAAGAATGCCATCTCCCGTATTTGCAAAATCGCGCATAATCACATGGCCAGATTGTTCGCCACCTAATACGTAGTCTTCTGCAATCATCTTCTCAAGTACGTAACGGTCTCCGACTGCAGTTGTCGGAGCATCAATTCCAAGTGACTCCATTGCCTTCATAAATCCTAGGTTGCTCATAACTGTTCCGACAACCGTATTCTTCTTTAATCTGCCTTGCTCTTTCCAAGACGCAGCAAGTATCGCCATAATGAAATCTCCATCAATCAAATTTCCTTCGTGGTCAACTGCGAGACAGCGATCTGCATCGCCATCATGCGCAATTCCCAAATCTGCGCCAACCTCTTTTACTTTCGCAATGAGACTTTCCATATGGGTTGAGCCGCAATTTTCATTGATATTTAACCCGGTTGGTGTGGAGTGAATTGCAGTGACATGGGCTCCTGCGCGAATATACGTTTTTGGAGCAACGCGGGATGAGGCGCCATTTGCGCAATCAACAACAATTTTTAATCCTGTAAGTGGAGTCGAAAGTGAGGAAAGCAGATGATAGATATAACGCTCTTGAGCGCTTTCATCCAAAACAACGCGACCAACGTCGCTTCCAATTGGGCGATCCCATGGCTCTTTTAATTTTGATTCAATCGCCGCTTCAAGTGCATCATCGAGTTTTCCGCCACCTTTTGCAAAGAACTTGATTCCGTTATCCGGCATTGCATTGTGCGAAGCGCTGAGCATCACGCCTAGATCTGCTCCGCTTTCTGCCACAAGGTGTGCAATCGCGGGAGTTGGAAGAACGCCAACACGGTAAACATCTACTCCGGCACTTGCTAAACCAGCCACGACTGCCGCTTCAAGAAATTCACCTGATGCGCGGGAATCTTGTCCAACAACTGCTTTAGGGCGATCGCTATTGGAATGACCTGAAAATGCGCCTTTTTCACTTAATACGTGAGCTGCGGCAACCGCTAGATCGAGTGCTAATTCAGCAGTGAGATCGCGATTGGCTAGCCCTCTTACACCGTCGGTGCCAAAGAGGGCCATTTAATTTCGCCTGTAAATAACTGAGCGAGAAGCGAATTAACGCTTGCTGTATTGAGAACGCTTACGAGCCTTCTTCAGACCGTACTTCTTACGTTCGATAACACGTGGATCACGTGTAAGGAATCCAGCCTTCTTAAGTGAAGGACGATTCGCATCGCGATCAATCTCATTGAGTGCACGAGCAACTCCAAGACGAAGTGCACCAGCTTGGCCAGATGTTCCGCCACCGTTGATGCGAGCAACAACGTCATAACCGTTTTCAGCACCAACTGTGCGGAAAGGTTCTGAAACTAGTTGTTGGTGAACTTTATTTGGGAAGTAATTTTCTAGTGTCTTTCCATTAACAATCCACTTGCCTGTTCCTGGAATAAGACGAACGCGTGCAACTGCTTCTTTACGGCGACCGGTGCCGCCACCTGGTGCCTTGATTGCATTGCGGTTTGTTGCAGCCGCAGGAGTACTTGATGAATAAGAAGTAGGAACTTCTTCGTCGATCTCAACTTGGGTATCGAAGTCTGACATTTTTTATATAGCTCCTATTACTTCTTCGTCAATTGGGAAACTTGAGTGAGTTCGTACACTGAAGGATTCTGCGCAGCATGTGGATGTGTTGGACCTGCGTAGACCTTGAGCTTTGTCGCAATAGAGCGACCAATCTTGTTCTTAGGAATCATTCCAAGAATTGCCTTCTCAACAATGCGAGTTGGATCTTGGTTAATCAAATCTGCATAAACAACAGAAGTCATACCACCTGGGAAACCAGAGTGATGGTGAGCAAACTTTTGGCTTGCCTTCTGTCCTGTGAGTGCAATCTTCTCTGCATTGATGATGATGACGAAGTCACCCATATCCATGTGAGGTGCAAAAGTTGTCTTATGCTTTCCGCGAAGAATTGCGGCAGCATGGCTTGCAAGACGTCCGAGGACAATTCCTTCGGCATCGATGACATGCCACTTGCGGGCTGTGGCTTGGTCACCTGCGGTAGGTGTATATGTGCGCACGAGGTCTCTCTTTCCTAATTAAATGCTTTTTCAAACATATTGTTTAGCCCCTCAGAACGAGCTAACGGGCAGAGGAGTAGGTTACTAACAGACTCCGGTTGGGGTCAAAACGAGTAATCCAGCCAATAATCGCCTTAAATCACTTATTTTTGAGCGTGAATCCCGTTGGGCATTTTGGCTTTAGGGCCTTCACCGTCTTGATCTGCTTGCCTTTGACGCAGGTGATGGTCTTTTTAATTACCCCTGCCCCCATAGTGAGCCCCAGAGAATTGCTGGTTGATGTTGGTGTCGGCGCCACTGTCGGAGTTTTGGCAGGAGTCTTAGAAGGAGTGGGTTTGATTGTTGCAATTCGACTCTTCTTAGGGCGAGGCGCGCGATAGCCATCATCGCTTTCCTCACCATCCTCATGTTCATTTTCAAAGCCTTGTCCCTCATCATCGCCGCCAATAAA